>JBDTLN010000188.1:0-5201 GCA_039934795.1 Bauldia sp.
CGTCAGACTTGACGTCACCGATTCCAAAGGGATTGAAAAGATAGCTGCCGACTTGAACGCAGAATTTGGTTCGATCGACATTCTGGTGGCAAACGCCGGCATCGCCTATGAGAGCAACACCCAAGATCACTCAGACGCGGATTGGCAAAGAGTTATGTCAATCAATGTCGACGGCGTATTCTTTTGCGTCCGTTCGTTTGGCAAGCGGATGGTCGAGCGGAAGCGCGGCGCAATAGTCGCGATCTCATCGATTGCCGGCGTGAAGGCCGTGCGACCGGAACTGCACGCGGGTTACGACGTGTCGAAGGCCGCGGTGGCACATTTGTGCCGGGTGGTCGGTGTCGAATGGGCGCCGTTCAACGTTCGCGTGAACGCCGTCGGCCCTGGCTACACAGAGACGGAAATGCTGAAGGGAGTCGGGATGAAGCAGCCGGCGGTCATGAAGGCATGGCTCGATGACATCCCGACCAAGCGCCTGCTCCAGCCGGCGGAGATCGCTGCGACGATCGGCTTCCTGGTCTCAGACGCGGCCAGCGGAATTACCGGCCAGGTGATCATGGCCGATCACGGTTATTCAGCTTCGTGATGGATCATTACGTCCACTGCACGGGTCTGCCCGCCGGCCGCACCTGCTCGCCGTTGCATTTGGCGCATTGGTTGGGTGGTATTCAGCAACAACTCGCGGCAAAGGAAACGGGTCTACTCTGATCTGTCCATTGCGGCTCGCTCGCTTCGCCGCGAACGGTGAAGTCATTGCGCAGGAGATCGGTATTGCGCGGGGATCAAAGGTGAGTGTCCGACCGGCCGGGGGCGCGGCTCCTCCGGTAAACATCGCCTGAAGTGTCGGCATCGCGGGTGCCGACAGGACTGCGTGCAAAATTCTTCCCGGTGCATGAGGATCGGCCGCTCTGACTGCCCAGTTCGAGTCCAGCCAGGCGCACGACCAACTCACGTGGCAGTCCATCGCAGCTTCCCTGGCCCGAAGGAGCGTTCCGCTCCCAAGGGCGTACTGAAGGACGATCGATGCGACTGAGACGGGCCGCCCGCTTTTCGCTCTGGACGATCGTCGCGCTGCTGACGGTCTATGCGGCTCTCGCCTACGTTCTCCTTCCGGTTCTTTGGACGCACTACGAGCAACAGCCGGCCCTCGCCGGGCGGCCGATGATCACGCGCACGGCGGACGGTATTCCCGGCGATCCGCTCAATGTCGGTCTGGTCGGCCATGAGCGGGAACTGGTCGAGGCGATCAGCGCGGCGGGCTGGCATCCGGCCGACCCGATCACCGTGAAGACGAGTCTCGCCATCGTCGGCAGCGTGATGTTCGACCGCCCGTATCTCAGAGCCCCGGTCAGCAACCTCTACTACGAGGGCCGCAAGCAGGATTTCGCATTTGAGGCGCCGGCAGGCACTAGCGCCAACCGGCGCCATCACGTGCGCTTCTGGAAGGTCCTCGACCGAGGCGCGGAAGGCCGCCCGGTCTGGCTGGGTTCATCCGCGTTCGACACGGGGTCCGGGCTCAGCAGCTACACCGGCCAAGTGACGCACCATATTTCTCCCGACGTCGATGCCGAACGCGATTTCTTCCTGACCAGCCTCACCAAAGTCGGGATGCTCGATCGGATCTATGCGGTTACAGGCGTCGGTCCGATGCTGAATGGCAGGAACGGCGGCGGCGATCGCTACTTCACCGACGGTGAGGTCGAAATCGGGGTTATCAATAAGGGCGCGCTGCCCAGTCAGGAGCCTCCCGACCTTGTTCCCAGTCCGCTTCCGGTCGAATTGAAGGACCAGCTTTTCGACGCGATCGGCGATCTGCTCGACTGAGACACGATTGGAGACGAACGTCGGGGTCGACTGACGCATGCCCAATTGCTAGGCATAGGCAGTTCCCCAACGCCTCTCCCGCATTCCCATCCGAGTCTTCCCATGACCGTTGCCGCAACCACGCTTTCGCACCATCCCTATCGCGTCATGGGCTTGATTGGCGTCGGTCATGGCGCCAGCCATTTCTTCCACCTCGTGGTTCCGTCGCTTTTCCCGCTGATCAAGCTGGATCTCGGCGTCTCCTACGCACAACTCGGCCTGTTGACGACGCTGATGTTCGTCGTCTCCGGCATCTCTCAGACCGTTTGCGGCTTTCTTGTCGACCACCTCGGTGCGCGGCGGATTCTCTTCACCGGCCTCGCCCTTCTGGCCGGCGCCATCTTCCTTTGCGGCCTTGCGCCGGGCTATCCGGCGCTCCTCGTCCTGATGGCGGTTGCCGGTCTGGGCAACGCGGTATTCCACCCGGCTGACTACGCCATTCTGGGCGGCTCGATCGCGCGAGGCCGGCTGGGACGCGCTTATGGAATCCACACGCTCGGCGGCAATCTCGGATGGGCGGCAGCGCCCGCCACGATGCTGTTTCTCGCCCAGTTCGTCGGCTGGCGCGGGGCGTTGATGATCGCCGGCGGCATCGGCTTCGCCATTCTCCTCCTGCTCGTCAGCCAGGCCGCGTTTCTCGACGACGGCCGGGCCCGCCGGCCGAAGCCGGCCGATGCCCTTGGCGCGGCGCCGCAGGCCGGCATCGCTTCGATTCTTTTCTCCCTGCCGGTCCTGCTTTGCTTCGCGTACTTCGTGCTTCTGGCTACCGGCCAGATCGGCATGCAGAACTTCCTGCCATCGATCCTCGGCGCCCTCAACGGCACGCCCTTGACCACGGCGGGCACCGCGCTGACTGCGTTTCTCCTCGGGTCCACCGCGGGGGTCGCGGTCGGCATGATGTATGCGGATCGGACCGAACGCCATCATCTCACGGTCGCGGGCGGCCTCTCGATTATGGCGGCTCTGGTCTTGATCATCGCCGAAGTCGACCTCGCTGCAACGGTCTTGATCGCCACGGTTGCCGTGGCCGGCGCCGCCCTCGGCTTCACCATACCATCGCGTGATCTGGTGGTGCGCCAGGCGACGCCGCCGGGGGCGACCGGCCGGGTTTTTGGCTTTGTCTATTCCGGTCTCGACGTCGGTTCGGCGGTAGCGCCGGTGACGATCGGCCTGATGCTCGATCACAACCTGCCGCGCCTGACCCTCTGGCTGGTGGCGATTCTCATCGTGGCGGCCATCGGCATTGCGCTGCTTCTGCAGCGTGTTTCGGACCGAAGGCCGCCGCTCAGCTAGGCGGCCGGCGCCGATTCCGATAGCGCGTCGGGGTCCTGGCTTTCGAATTGCAGGCGGTAGAGGCGCGCGTATCGGCCGCCGGTGGCGAGCAACTCAGCGTGGCGGCCTTGCTCGACAATCCGGCCGTCGACCAGCACGCAGATGCGATGGGCGCCCAGAACCGTGGAAAGCCGATGAGCTATGACGATGGTGGTGCGGCCGGCCATCAGCCGATTGAAGGCGATCTGCACCTGGCGCTCCGACTCGGTGTCGAGGGAAGACGTCGCCTCGTCGAGGAGGACGATTGGAGCGTTGCGCAGCATCGCGCGAGCGATGGCCAGGCGCTGGCGCTGGCCTCCGGACAGCTGGATATTCTCGCCGCCGAGCTGGGTCTCATAGCCGTTTGCCATGCCGAGAATGAAATCGTGCGCGTTGGCGTCGCGGGCCGCGGCCTCGACCTCCGCGTCACTGGCATCCGGCCGGCCGATCCGGATGTTCTGACGGACGGTGTCGCGGAACAGCACCGTGTCCTGGCTGACCAGCGACAGCGCTCGCCGGAGCGAATCCAGTTTCACCTTGGAGGTCTTCTGTCCATCGATGGCGATGTGACCGCCGTCTACGTCATAGAAGCGTTCGATGAGCGCGATGATCGTGCTCTTGCCGCTCCCCGACGGCCCGACGAGCGCGGTCATCCTGCCGCCGGCGGCGCGGAAGTCGAGGCCGCGGAAGAGGGGAGAGCCTCCGGCGTAGGCAAAATCGACCTTGTCGAAAACCACTTCGCCGGTTGAGATCACAAGGTCGGGGCCGTCCGGATTGGCATCAAAGGAAGGCTTCTGGTCGAGAAGCTCGAACATCATGCGCACGCCGACGAGACCCGCCTCGATCTGGATGCGGGTGCGACCGAGGCGGCGCGCCGGATCGGCGGCAAGGATCACGGCGGCGATCATGCCCATGAACGCGCCCGGCTTCTGGCCGAGATAGATGATCGAGTAGCCGCCGAACAGGATAATGGCGGCAAGTGCCGAGCCGCTGAGAATCTCCATGAGGGGGCCGGCGCGGGCGGTCTGGAGCGCGATACGATTGGCACGATTGCGCACTGCCTTGATCGAGGAGTCCATGCGCTCGCGCATGATCGGCTCGAGGTTGAATGCCTTGATGACGCGCGCGCCAAGGGCGGCTTCCTGCATCGACGCCACGACGCGACCCAGCGATCGGTATTCCTCGGTGGCAACCGTTCGCACGCTGCGAACGAGACGGTTTATGCTGAAGAGGGCGAGCGGTCCGATGACGATAACCACGACCGCCAGAATGGGGCTTTGGATCAGCATGACGACAATCAGCGCGATCAGGGTCAGGAAGTCGCGGCCGGCGGAGGTGATGATGGTGTCGAGGACCTGCCGCGCGGCGTTGGCGTTGGTCGACATGCGCGTGATCAGGTCGCTCGAGTGGGTGCGATCGTGAAAGTCGATGCCGAGGCTGAGAACGCGGTCGAACATCTTCGCCTGCGCATTGGCGACGATGCCGTTGCCGACGCGCGTCAAGAGCATGGTCGAGCCGAAGGTGACCACGCCCCGCACCACGGAGACGACGAATACGATACCGGCAATCCCGAACAGCAGCACCGCGTTCTTGCCGATGAAGACCTTGTCAACGACATCGCTTACCAGCCAGGCGACAACCCCGTTGGTCGCCGCGGCTACGCCTAGAAGCAGGAGCGCCAGCAAGTAGCGGCCGGTGTAGCGACGGCCGAATTCTCGCATCAGCCGGCTGATCAGGCCGTAAGCGCTGTCAGGGTCTGTGGGCCGTGGCAGCAGGCGAAGGAGCATTGAGTCGATCCGAAAGAGGGCGTTCCGCGGTCCTATAGCCGAAGCCGGTCGGGGAAGCGAACCGGCTCGGCCGCGTCGCCGGATAGCTGTTTAATGCCA
This sequence comes from Bauldia sp., assembly GCA_039934795.1. GTDB lineage: Bacteria > Pseudomonadota > Alphaproteobacteria > Rhizobiales > Kaistiaceae > CAMCWB01. Next base: position 5,061 of record JBDTLN010000188.1, read on the forward strand.
ATAGTTTATGTCGACGGCATGGCGGTTTCGACGAGCTTTGCCCAATAGGAACTGCCGATCGGAATGATGGCGTCGTTGAAGTCGTAGGCCGGGTTGTGCAGCCCCGGACCGTCGCCATTGCCGATGAAGATGAAGGCGCCG
>JBDTLN010000189.1:0-5194 GCA_039934795.1 Bauldia sp.
CGAGCCGCCCTTCGCCGGAATCACGCACAAAAGCATCAAAGCGCTGAAAATCAGTGGCAACCGGCGTCGCTGCAATGACCCCGCCTTCCGAGACCTCGGCCGGTTTGCCGGCCCAGGTGGTTCGATTCTCCGCCCTGTCCGCTTTTTACCGGTTCTTCCGCAGAAGCGCGCGGATGAAATGCCGCTAGCTGGTTTTTCTCATGGAAACCTTGAGTTTTGTTTGGAAAAGGCGTCACATCGCCGCCACAAACAGCCGAGTCGTCCGGCCTCGGACGATGCCCGATTTGGTCCTTCGCGACGCCACCCCGGCCGACATTGACGCCCTCAGCCTGCTGGAGACGCACGCCTTCGACGGCGACCGCCTGTCGCGGCGGAGCTTTCGCCGCCTTGCCGGCGCGCCCGGCGCGGCGCTTCGGGTGGCGCGGAACAAAGGCCGGCTTGCCGGCTACACCCTCATCCTTTTCCGTACCGGCAGCCGCCTTGCGCGCCTTTACTCGATCGCGGTCGATCCGGAGGCGCGAGGCGTCGGCCTCGGCGCCAGGCTCCTCATGGATGCCGAGATGACGGCGACGAAGCGCGGCAGCCAGGGCCTTCGCCTCGAGGTGCGTGCCGACAACGCGCCGGCGATCGCGCTCTATCGCCGCCGCGGTTATGAACCGGATGGCGCCCGAGATAATTATTACGGGGACGGAGCGACGGCGCTCCGTTTCCTGAAGCGCCTCGGTGGCGGCGACGGACCCCGAACGGGCAAGAGGTGATTCATGGCCGACTGGGTCATCCTGGTCGATTCGGCAAGAGACTTCCCCAACGCCGACACGCCGCACAAGGTCATTACCACCAAGGATTATCTCGCCCGCACCGGCCTTTTCCGCGGCACGCGGCCGAAGATCATCAACCTGTCGCGCTCCTTCGCCTATCAGACCCGCGGCTACTATTCCTCGCTGCTCGCCGAAGCCCGCGGCCATCGCATCATCCCGTCAGTGGAGACGATGGTCGATCTCAGCGCCCGCCAGCTTTACGCTCAGGCGCTCCCCGAGCTCGACGACGCGCTGATGAAGGCCCTCGCCGCCGCCGACGACAAGGTCGTGCCGAAGCGAATCCTCTCCTATTTCGGCACGGTCGAGGACCGCCGCTTCGATCGCTTCGGCCGGCTGCTGTTCGACTGGTTCCGCTGCCCGGTGCTGGAAGTCACCATCGAGAACGGCGACCGGCCGCAGATCAAGCGGCTCGCCGCCGTGCCGGTGACCAAGCTCAGCGCCGCGGAACTTCACCAGTTCCACGCCGCGCTCCACCAGCACACGACGCGCGAGTGGCGCTCCAAGAAAGACCGCGCCGCGCCGCGCTACTCGTTCGCCGTCCTTTTCGACCCCAACGAGAAGATGCCGCCGTCCGACCTGGCGACGCTGAAACACTGGTCGCGGATCGCCGAGAAGCAGGGCGTCGAGATCGAACCGATCACCCGCCGCGACCTTGCCCGTCTCGCCGAATTCGACGCGCTTTTCATCCGCGAGACAACGTCGATCGACAATCACACCTACCGCTTCGCCCGCCGCGCCGTTCAGGAAGGCATGCCGGTGATCGACGATCCGATCTCGATGATCCGCTGCACCAACAAGATCTACCTGCACGAGCTGATGAACTCGAACGGCATCCTGACGCCGCCGACCGTGATCCTCGCCGGCATGCACGATCTTGCCCGCGCCGGCGACGAGCTCGGCTTCCCGATGGTGCTGAAGGTTCCGGACTCGTCCTTCTCGCGCGGCGTCAAGAAGGTCGACGGCGCTAGTGAGCTGGAAGCCCTCGCCCGGGAATGGTTCGAAGACACCGACCTCCTCCTCGCCCAGGGCTTCATGCCGACGCCGTTCGACTGGCGGGTCGGCGTCCTCGGCGGCAAGCCGCTGTTCGTCTGCCAGTACATGATGGCCAAGAAGCACTGGCAGGTGGTCAAGCATCGCGCCAACGGCGCGCCGCTGGAGGGCGCTCATGCCACCATTCCCCTCGGCGAGGCGCCGCCGGCGATCATCGACGTGGGCCTGCGCGCCGCGCAGCTGATCGGCGACGGCCTCTACGGCGTCGACATCAAGGAGACGCCGGCCGGCATCTTCGTCGTCGAGGTCAACGACAATCCCAACATCGACCACGGCATCGAGGACGCGGCGGAAAAAGATCAGGTCTGGATCGAGCTGACACGCTGGTTCACCGACCGGCTCGGCGGCTAGGCAGTCGGCTGGCCACATGAGCTCCCCTGAACAGCCCGCCGCCGGCAACGGTTGGGACGCCCTTCGGCATCGCAGCTTCCTCCTCTTCTGGTCGTCGCGCTTCCTTGCCACCTTCGGCGCCCTGATGCTCAGCGTCTCGGTCGGCTGGCAGGTCTACGACATCAGCCGGGATCCGTTCGATCTCGGCCTCGTCGGCCTTGTCCAGTTCGCGCCGGCATTGCTCCTCGTCCTCGTCACCGGCTCGGTGGCGGACCGCTACAATCGCCGGGTCATCATGGGGCTCTGCCAGATCGTCGAGGGGCTTTGCGCGGTCGGCTTCCTCGTCCTTACCGTCAGCGGCACGATCAGCGTCGGGCATATCTTCGCGATCCTCGCCGTCTTCGGCGTCGCCCGCGCCTTCCTCAATCCGGCGGCGCAATCGCTAGTGCCCAACCTTGTGCCGGCCCGGGACCTGTCCAGCGCCATCGCGCTGTCGTCATCCTCCTGGCAAATCGCCACGATCGTCGGGCCGGTAGCCGGCGGCCTCCTCTACGGCTTTGCCGCTGAGGCCGCCTATGGCGCCGCCTTCGCGTTCTTCGTCGTCGCGGCCGGGCTCATCGTCCTCGTGCCGAAGCCGCCGCAGAAGACCAGCCGCGAACCGGCGACGCTGTCGACCGTGATCGCCGGCTTCCGCTACATCTGGCATGAGAAGATCGTCCTCGGCGCGATTTCCCTCGACCTCTTTGCGGTACTGCTCGGGGGTGCGACAGCGCTTCTTCCAGCTTATGCCCGCGACATTCTCGACGTCGGGCCGTGGGGCCTCGGTCTCCTCCGCGCGGCGCCCGCCGTCGGCGGCGTCGCGGTCGGGCTCTACCTTGCGGCGCGGCCGGTGCGCGACCATGCCGGCATCGTCATGTTCACCGGCGTCGCGCTGTTCGGCCTCGCCACCATCATCTTCGGCGCGTCGCATATTGTCTGGCTGTCGATCGCGGCACTCGCCATCATGGGCGCCGCCGACATGCTCAGCGTCTATGTCCGTGAGACGCTGATCCAGCTCTGGACGCCCGATGTCGTCCGCGGCCGGGTGAGCGCGGTCAACATGGTCTTCGTCGGCGCGTCCAACGAGCTCGGCGAGTTCCGCGCCGGCACCGTCGCCGCGCTTATCGGAGTCGTCCCGGCGGTGGTGCTGGGTGGCATTGGCACGGTGATTGTCGCCGGGCTCTGGTCGGTATGGTTCCCGGGCCTCCGAACCGCGCGCCGCCTCGACATACCCGAGGTGACGACGCTGGCCCCGGAGCCCCCCACGCCATTGTAGAGTGGGTCGGGGGCATGACGCCCGCCTTTGGGGGAAGGGCCGCCATGCAGCTCTATGTCGACCTGCTGAAAAAAGTGCTCACCGATTACCACCGCGTTGAATGGAGCGAGTACAGGCCGGTCGGCCGCAACAATCCCGGCTGGAAGGCGCGGCTGGCGCTTCTCGCGAACCGGGCCACGTGCAAGAGCACGCAACATCGCACCCGCCCGCTTGCGCTCTGCGAAAAGATCACATTCGACCCTGCGATCCGTGCCATCGGACGAGACTGGCCAACCCACGCCGAGACGCCGTCCTCGATATCGACGGATGGGGCGTTTACTGGCGAAAGACCTGACGCATCGTCGGCTACGCGCCGACGGCTATCAGGATCTTGAGCTGGTCGTTGCCCGGCTGGACCAGCCTGTCGAAGCCTTCCTTGACGGCGGTGTCGAGGCGGACGCGGCCGGTGATCACCTTCTCGACCGGGAAGTTGCCGCTGGCGATAAGGCCAACCAGCCGCGGCCCGAGGGTAATGTCGTTGCCCCAGCAGCCGACGATGCGGATGCCCTTCTCGCTTACCTTGAACATGTCGACTTTGGGAGAGCCCACGAAAAGTCCGACCTGGGCGATGGTGCCGGTGCGCTTTGCGGCACGGATGCAGAGGCCGAGGGCTGCCTCGTGGCCGGCGCATTCGATCGCCACATCGACGCCGATGCCACTCTCAGTCTCCTCGCCGAGGGCCAGCATCAACGCCGTCTCGTCGCCGAAGACGCGGAGCCCGCCGAAAGCTTCGAGGCGCTTGCGGCGTCCGGCATTCGGCTCAAAGACATAGACCGCGCTGGCGCCCGCCGCCTGCGCCGCCAAAGCCGTCAGGGCGCCGATCGGGCCGGCGCCGGTAATGAGTACCGTGCTGCCGGCATGGACGCCGCCTTTGTCGATGGCATTGAGGGCGACCGCGGCGGGCTCGACTACCGCACCCTGCTCGTCGCTGACATTGTCGGGTAGACGGACGACATTCTGCTCCGGGACGATGGCGTGCTCGCCCATGCCACCCCAATACCAGCTCAGTCCGACGAGGCCGGTCTCGGAACTGAATTGGCCGAGATTGCGACGGGCGTAATATTCGCCGGGCTTCATCAGATGCGGCAGTACGGCGACCCGGTCGCCGGCCTTGACCGAGGTCACGCCGGCGCCGATGGCGCTGACCACCGCCGACAGTTCATGGCCGAGGATCATCGGCGCTTTCGCACCAGTGAACGGATGGGGCTCTACCGGCACGAGGTGCGGACCAGAGACATATTCATGGAGGTCGGTGCCGCAGATGCCGCAATACGAGACCTTCAGCGCCACCTCGCCGGCCTTCGGATCGCCAGGCGGCGCGACTTCATCGAGACGCAAATCGTGAGCGGAGTGGAAACGCAGGGCTTTCATCGGGATCCTCCGGTCGGGCCGCTTTCTTGCCCGCAAATGACCGTCCTCGGCAAGCGGCGAGAGCCCCGCGCCAAGTCGGTAACGGGCTTGCCGCAGACGGATCGGCTGGACTTAATGCCGTCTCGCGCAATCTTCCGGGGCAGCGCAAAGATGAGCAATGGCGACGATGGCAACGAAAACCGGGTCGTGCCGCCGAACGAGCAGGCTGGCTCGCAGGCGCCGGCAAGGCCGGCGCCCGGGTTCATCAAGCGGACCCTGATCGATGGATGGC
>JBDTLN010000190.1:0-5186 GCA_039934795.1 Bauldia sp.
CGCGGGCGACCCGCTCCTAGACCGGAGGCCATCTCCCTGCGACCATGGCCGCTTTCATCCGGCGACCACCCTCCATGCCCAAGCTCACTGACAGCCAGATCGACGAGGCCGCAGGCATTCTCTGGTCCAACTGGGCCGGCGCGAGGCGAATCGACGCCCTGCCGCCGGGCTGCCGCCCGCATTTGCGCGCCGATGGCTATGCCATCCAGGCCGCCATCGCCAGCGCCGCCGGCCAACCGACCGTAGGCTGGAAGATTGCCGCCACGAGCGTGGCCGGCCAGCGGCATATCGAGGTCGACGGACCCCTTGCCGGCCGGCTCCACGCCAACCGCGTCCTCGGCCCCGGTTCACCGATCCCTTTCGTCAACAGCCTGATGAAGGTTGCCGAAGCCGAATTCTGCTTCCGTCTCGGCGCCTCCCTGCCGCCCCGAGACAGGCCTTACGGCGTCGACGAGGTAATGGAGGCCGTGGCCACCGCGCACCCCTCCATCGAGACCCCCGATTCCCGTTTTGAGGACTTCGCGCGGGTCGGCGCACCCCAGCTCATCGCCGACACAGCATGTGCCGCCTGGCTGGCCATCGGACCGGCTTTCGACGATTCTTGGCGAAGCATCGACCTTGCCGCCCACACCGTCGAAGTCACCATCAACGGACACCATGCCCGCTCGGGCATCGGCCGCGCCGCGCTCGGCGATCCGCGCATTGCCCTCACCTGGATCGCCAACGAGCTTTCGGGGCACGGCATCGGTCTCGAGGCCGGCGAGTATGTCACTACCGGCACCTGCATCGTCCCCGCACCGATCGCCTCCGGCGACTCGGTGACCGTCGACTACGGCGTTCTCGGCACGTTCAGCGTCGTCATCGACTGACCCGCCTCAGGCACCGCGGCCCCGGCCTGGCTGCGGCACGGATGGCGCAATGTTTGCCGCCAGGGATGCCGAGGCCGGCAGGTGCTCCGGGTAGCGCTCCTTCATCAGCCGGTCGAAATAGTCGTCGAGGACTGGAAATTGCGCGACCATGGCGGAGAAATCGTCGCGCGACATGACGAGAACCTCAACCGCCGTGCGGGCGCGCACGCTCGCCCCGCGCGGCACATCGTCGAGAAGCGCCTTCTCGCCGAATACCTCGCCGCGCTTGAGGGTGGCGATCAATATTTCAGCGCCGTCCTCTTCCTTCGGCTGGAAGACCTCCACCTCGCCGTTCTTCACGATGAACAGCTCGCGGCCGATCTCGTGCTTGGCGATGACCATCTCGCCCGGCTCGTAGTGATCGATGCGCAGCCGGTCGACGGTCAGCGACTGGATCTGGGCGATGTCGCGCGGGAACATCAGGTCGAGGTTCCAGTCGAGAAAGACGCGAAGCTTCCGCACGAAGCCCGGTAATTGCGACAGGTAATAGGCGCGCCAGGCGATCCACGCCGGGAAGCCGGAGAAGCGAAAGCCGAGGATGTCGGCCACGGCCGAGCGCTTGCCGAGCGAGGCAAACATGCCAAGGCTGCCGAAATTGAAATCCACCTGCGGCCGGCCGTCGATCGCGGCAAGAATATTCCTGGCGCAGGTGCGCGCCTCGCGGATGGCGAACTGACCCGTCGCCGGGCAGAGCTTGCCGGGATGCCGCGGGTCCGGAACTCCGGCATTGTCGCCGACCGCCCAGTAGCCGGGCTTGCCGGTGCAGGCGAGTCGCAGATCGGTCTCGAAAACGGCGACCCCGCGTCCGTCGATCTTGCCTTCGACGAAACCGCCCTTTTTCAGCATGTCGCGCGCCACCGGATTGGCGGCGTTGCCGACGGTGCAGATGAAGGTTCGCGTCGGCAGAAACTGGCCGGTCGAGAGATAGACGCCGTGGCGGGTCGCGGCGCGCACCCGCGCATTGAGGATCATCTCGATCTTGCGGCGGCGCAGGACCCGATCGGCGGCCCTACCAAGATTGGGTGCCATTTCGGGCAGCACCAGGTCGCGTGAATGAATGAGGCAGAGACGGACTTCCGCCATATCGACGTTGCGGAAGCTCTTGACGCATTTCTGCAGCATCTCGGAGAGTTCGCCCGTCGTCTCCACACCGGAGAAGCCGCCGCCGGCGATGACGAAGGTGAGGAGCGCCTGTTTCTCGGCCGGATCGTCCTCGATGTCGGCGAGTTCGAGGCAGCGGAAGACGTGGTTGCGAAGCCGGAAGGCGTCGCTGAGGTCCTTCATTGCCAGCGAATGCTCGGCGACCCCCGGCATCGATGAGAAATCGCTCACCTTGCCGAGGGCGAAGACGAGGTGATCGAACGGCACCTCGACCAGTTCGCGGCCCTCGCCCTGCGCGACCTGGACGACCTTTCGCTCGGTATCGATGCCATTGACCTTGCACCAGCGAAACTGGACGCCCGGCACGATGTCACGGATCGGGTTGACCACGTGCGTGGGATTGACGCCGCCCGCCGCAACCTCCGGCAGGAGCGGCTGGAAAACAAAGTAGTTCTCCTCCGACAACAACTCGACATGAATGTCGGTCCGCTTACCGAGGAGGCGCGTCAGGTATTTCGCCGTGAATACGCCGGCAAAGCCGCCGCCGAGAATGATGACGCGCTGCTTGGCCTCCGCCATCCGCTTCATGAGGTTGGCAGCGCCGGGGCGGGCGACGGCAACGCTGATCTTGTTTTCGGCCATGCCGCATTATCGCGGCCGCAGCGGATAACCGCAACAAAAGGCGGCCGGGCTAGATCCCGATGCGGAACTTAACCGGTGGGCCCGCCGAAAACAGCCCGCCCCCGTCGGCGATCTCCTGGCCGGTCCGCCGCCGCGCCTTGGTACCGCCGCCCTTCTTTTCTTCCCCGCGTCCCGCCGTTTCCAGGCGAAGGGCCTTGAGTTGCGCGGTCCGCCGGTCGACTGCCGCGCGGCCGGCGCGATAGTCTGCCATCGCCTTCTTGCCCTCGACCGCCTGCCGCACGCGACGCTCGGCGAGCGTTTCGAGCCGATCGTCCAACTCCGCTTCCGTGTCGCTCATCGGCCTGTACTCCGCTATTGCTCGAAAACAGAACGCGCCTGACGCCTTTTGGTTGCTCGTTCCACCGGATTCCCTTTTTGGAAACCTGGAATTTTTTGCCCCGGCACCACCCCGCCAAGGAATAACCAAGATTGCGACTCACCCTGAGGCTCGTTTTGGGAGGATGCGCGGCATGAGCGATATTCGGCTGACCTTTAGGTCCGAAGACTTCCCCTCGGTGTCGCAAATGCTTGTTGAATTGGGCGTCGGGTTTCGTGTCGAACCCAATGTCGAGGGAGTTGCAGAGGTGGCGCGGCCCAAGCCTGTCGTCCCGCCGGCGCCGGCGCGCAAGGCCGTCCAAAAGCGGAAGCCGGTTGCCCAGCCACGATCCCCGGCCCGCGCTGACCAGTTGACGGCCGCGGATCGCCTGCGCGAGGCAATTATCCGCAATCAGGGAGCGGGAGGTCCGGGCACCGCGCAATCTGATGAGAAGCCCGACGCCTAGACGGGCACCGGTTTTTTCTCAAAACGCTCGGGATTCCTGGAACCGATTTCCGCGCGCGCCGTTGTAAGGGGCCAGCCGGTCTACCCCCGCCCCTCTGACCGGCCGGCACTTGCCTTGAGGCCCGGCTTTCCCGAAAGGGAGGCCGGGCTTTTGTCTTTTCCAAGGCTCGCCTAGACTGAGCGAAGGGATGCCAGGGGACGCACAATGGTCGACGCAGGGCTTGGGATTGTGGTCGCTATCCTGATCTGGATCGTGGTCGGCGCAATTGCCGGCTGGATCGCCGGGATGGTGGTCAAGGGGGGCGGATTCGGGCTGCTGGGCGATATCGTGGTCGGGGCCGCCGGCGGCGTCATCGCCGGCTGGATATTCCCGTCGATCGGCATGGGCCTCGGCGGCGGCGTTGTCGGAGCAATCATCGCAGCCGCGATCGGCGCGATCATCCTCCTTCTCATCGCCAGGCTGATACGCCGCGCCGACTGACCCCGCTGAGCAAGCCTTACTGTCCGCAGGGTGTGCGCACCGGAGCCCCGGCAAAGCGCTCGCCCAGCCAGGCGATGGTCTGGTTGGCGCTTCGCTTGACTACGGTGTGGTGTGAACCCTGCGGGTAGCGGATGAAACGCACCGGCGTCCCGCGCTGGCAAAGGCCCGCGACGAAGGCATCGGTCACCTCCGGATCGACGATGGTGTCGCTGCTGCCCTGGGCAATGAGTACCGGCGCTCCCGCCAGCACCTTGCCGGGCCGGTTGACCTCCAGGAAGTCCGCCCATGGCTTGGTCACCGCTGGATCGGCGGTGAGGAGATTTGGGCTGAGTTTCTTCTGCGAACCGAGATCGGCGAGCTGGTCGATAAGGGAGACGATGCAGCGCGAGGCGATCCGCTCGACCTGAGGCAATTCCTTGGGCGCCACCATGTCTTGCATTGGCGCGTTGTAGAGCTTTGACCAGGCCGACATGGCCATCACAGTGAGGATGCGTCCGGCAACCGAGTTGAGATCCCGTTCGAGGAGTACGGAAAGATGCGTCGCCGGCGCAGCCGCCGCCACGCCCATCAATTGCAGGTCAGGCGCGTATCTTGCCGCGAGTTGGCCGGCAAAAAGCGCTGCGTGGCCACCTTGGGAATGCCCCCAGACGACGAACCGGTCGGTCGCGGCGAGGTCGGCGATGCCCCGCGCCGCGCGGACCGAATCGAGAATCGCCCGCCCCTCGCTCTCGCCGACGAGATAGGGATGCTGATTGTCGGTGCCGAGCCCGGGATAGTCCGTCGCCACGACGACGTAGCCGCGGCTCATCAGCAATGCGAGAGCCGGTATGTCGTCGAGGCCGGAATTGATCAGCGAGGGTGCGCAGGGGCGCGCGATCCCGGTCGTGCCATGGGCCCACGCGACGACCTCGCGGCCATAAGGCGGCGCCTTGCCGCGCGGCCGGATGGCGACCCCGGAGACCGCGATCGCTTCGCCCCTGGGACCGGTCGAGCGGTACAGCATGCGATAGGCAATGCCGCCGGATGGCGATGCGTCGAGAATCTCGTAGCGGATGATGCTCCCCGGAGGCCCGCGCAGGTCGCGCGCTGTCGTGTCGTAGAATCCGGCAAAGGCCGAGGTCGCCGCGGCCACTAAGGCCAGAAACGAAAGCAGGGCGCGCATCATCGGGCCGGCTCCCTCAATACCCTGACACCCTGCCGGATATCGAACCGGCGTCGCTATTCGCTCACGGCC
>JBDTLN010000191.1:0-5168 GCA_039934795.1 Bauldia sp.
CTGTGGTTTCACGGCGGCAATTTGCACCTCTCCCGCCAGTACTCCCTTTATCTCGCGCTCCAGCTCAAGGCGCGCTTCGAAGGCATTGCAACGCCGGTCTACGGGCCACCGAGCAACTCGAGGGACGCGGGCGTCGAGGCGCGTTAGTCCATCTGCCACAGCAGGGGCAGGAGGAACGGGAAGTCGATGCTCTCGTCGACATCGATCTTCATGATCGGCGCCATCCACGCGCTCCAGCGCGCATCGACCGGATCATTGCGCAGATAGGCGATGGTCGCCTTCAGATCGTCGGTCTCGAAATAGCCGAACAGCGTCAGGCCGTGGCGAAAGATGCTGTAGTTGCGGATGCCGGACTTGGCGAGCGACTCCAGCATCTCCGGCCAAATCTCGTCGTGACGCTTCTTGTACTCGTCCTCGTAGCCGGGCCTGACTTCGAGAACCCACGCGTATCGGGCCATTCGCTTGTCCCTCTTGTTCGATGAGCGCCGCCGAGGAGCACCGCTGTGGCGCCCGTTGCTTACAATGAGTGACCCGTACGATTTCGTCCATTCCGCCTCGGCGCGTTCCTGCGAGCGCCGCTGGCCCGCTCCATGCCCCCCGGCCATCGGGCTTGACCCGTCCGCACAGGCCGGTTGAAAGTCGGCCCGGGCCGGGAGGGGTGCCGCAGATGGATGATGTGGATCCGCGTGACGTGATTGGCGCGATTCCGCTCTTCGCCGACGCTCTGGACGAAGCGCAGCGCGATTCGCTGGCCGCCAGGTGCCACATCGTCACGTTCCGCAAGGGCGCCGAGATGATGACCGAGGGCGAGTTCGGTTCATCGATGTTCGCCATCGTCGCCGGCACGGTTGCCGTCACCGTTGCCGACCGCCGTGGCGCCGAGCACGACGTCGCCCATCTCGGCGAAGGCGAGATCGTCGGCGAGATGTCGCTGCTGACCGGGGCGCGGCGCAGCGCTACGGTTGTCGTCAGCGATGAGGTGGTCGCACTGGAGATCACCAAGGTGGCGCTGGAGCAGGTGCTGGCCCGCGCTCCCGACTTGATCGATCGCTTCGGAGCGATCCTGGCGCGCCGCCAAGCCGAACTCGACCGCGTCGCCAAGGCCCATAGCGGCGAAGACCTCGCCCATCGCATTCGGCATTTCTTCACCCGGCGCTAGGGCTACTGTTCCAGCGCCCGCACCTCGTCATTGGCGCGGCGCAGCCGCTCGGAGAAGTCGCGCATCATGTTGCCGAGAATGGTCGTCATGATGTTGGGATGGGCGGCGCCGATCTCGCGCAGGTGCTCGACGGAGAACCCGTAGCAAACGACGCGCTCGTCGGCGACGACATCGGCAGAGCGGCGGCCCCCGTCGAGCAGCGCCATTTCGCCGAAGGAAACGCCGGGGCCAAGCGAGGCGACGCGCACGATCCGCTCGTTGTCGCCAGTCTTGACGCGGAGCTGGACCGTCACCGTGCCGCGGGCAACGACGAAGAACAGATGCGCCTCGTCGCCCTCGCGCACGATCGCCTGACCCTTCTCGAAGACGAGCGGACGGACGGCAGCCTCGAGAAGCCTCAGTTCCTCCTTGTCGAGGCCGGCAAAGATGTTGAGAGCCTTCAGCGAGAACTTCGTCAGGTCCGCGCCCTTCGAGGCGACGGCGATCTGCCGGTTCTCGCACCACTCCAGCGCCCGGTCGCGATGTTCGAACACGATCTCGGAGAGGTCGCCAAGGCTGGCCGAGTTGAGCGCCGACAGCGGCCCGTCCGGCGCGACATGGGTGAACAGCAGGCGGCGGCCGCGGGCAGCGAGCCAGCCATGCAGCTCCCCGATCAGTCGGCGCGCTGCGTCGTCGGCGTCGTGCACCCGCCGGAAGTCGAGGATGAGATAGTCGGCATCCTCGGCGAGGTGGTCGACACGTCGGATCAGCCGCTCGGTAGAGCCAAAGAACAGTGCGCCCTGGACCTCGAGGAGGCAGATGCGGCGGCCACTTTGGTCGAGGAGGCGACGCTCCTCGGGCGTGCGCATCCGCTTCGAGCGCACGACATCGCCGCGCAACTCCCGGCGGATGACCGCACCCGAATTGGTGTGGTTGCGGAAGACGTGGAGACCGAATGTGTTGGAGATCTCGCGACAGACGTGGACGCCGCGAACACTGTTGCCGTTCTCGTCGAGCGGCGGCGAGAAGACGCCGATGCCGATCTGCCCGGGGATCACGGCGATGATGCCGCCGCTGACGCCGCTCTTGGCCGGCATGCCCACCTCGTAGGACCACTGGCCGGCATAATTGTACATGCCGCAGGAGTTCATCACGGTCAGCACGTCCTGGATATATTTCCGCGGCAAGGCGACCTCGCGGGTCAGCGGATTGACGCCGTCATTGGCCAGCGTCGCCGCCATGACCGCAAGGTCGGCGCAAGTCACCTCTACCGAGCACTGGCGGAAATAGACCTCGAGGATCGCCTCCGGATCGCCATCGATCATGCCGGAGTTCAGCATCATGTAAGCGATGGCGCGATTGCGATGCCCGGTCGCCTGCTCGGACCGGAAGACATCTTCGGCGATGGTGAGCGGCCGGCCGGCGAAGCGCGAGAGGATGGCCCGCATGTTGGCTACCCTGGCTTCCTGCGATTCACCCTTGATCAGCCCGGACGCGGCGATGGCTCCGGCGTTGACCATCGGGTTGAACGGACGGTTGTGGGCGTCGTCGAGAACGATCGAATTGAAAGCCTCGCCGGTCGGCTCGACACCGACATGGGCGAGCACCTGCTCGCGGCCGTACTCGGCAAGAGCGTAGCCGTAGGTGAAGGCCTTGGAGATCGACTGGATGGTGAAGGGTATGTCGGCGGCGCCGGCCGTGTAGACCTTGCCGTCGACGGTGGCGATGGCGACGCCGAACCAGCGCGGGTCGGCCTTGGCGAGTTCCGGGATGTAGGTCGCGACATCGCCGTCGCCGATGGCCGCAAGGCGCGCATGGAGCGTCGTCAGATAGTCGTTGATCGGCCCACGCTGCGCGATCAGGTCCCCGTCCGGGCCCCCTGCTCCCTCCGGCATTGGCTTGCTCGTTCCCCCTTGAATGCGCGACCAGCCTAGCCGCCTACCAATTTACATGCCAATGGCGGGCTGGAGCGATCCGGCGCGGCTGACCTCGGCTGAGGCAAACATGAGTGCCCAAGGAATAGGCACTCCGGCACTGGTCGTAACGGGTTGAAGCGGACCCGGGTCCCCGCGATACTCCCGCCGCACTGCCTCCGACAAGCGATCGACCATGGGTTTCAACGCCGGCAAGCTCTACATCGTCCTCGTCGTCGCCATTCTCGCCGGCGCCTCGGTTTTGCGTTACGCCGATCCGTTCTTCGTCCAGGCGCTGCGCCTCATTGCTTTTGACTCGTACCAGCGTTTGGGTCCGGCGACGTACGATCCGGAAATGCCGGTGCGGGTGGTCGATATCGACGAGGAATCCCTCGGGCGCATCGGCCAATGGCCCTGGCCGCGAACGGTCATGGCGGCGCTTGTCACGAAGCTGACGGCACAAGGCGCCGGCGCCGTGGCGTTCGACGTGATGTTCGCTGAGCCGGACCAGACGTCGCCCGAGCAGGCCGTCAAGCGGCTCACCCCCGAGGAAGCGGCCGTGATCAGCGCCGTGATCGCGGGCAAGCCTGGCCACGATGCCCTGTTCGCCGAGGCCGTCGCCGCGGCGCCGACCGTTCTGGCAACGGCTCTCAGCAACCGGCCTTCGGACCCGCCGCCGGTCAAGGCCGGCTTTGCCGTCGCCGGCGACGACCCGTCGCCGTGGATCGCTTCCTTTCCGGGCGCGACGCACAATCTGGCGGCGCTCGACCAGGCCACCAAGGGCATCGGCTCGATCAACTGGATTCCGGATCGCGACCAGGTCATACGGCGCATTCCCCTTATCTACCGGATCGGTACCACGTTCGTCCCCACCCTCGTCACCGAGGCGCTCCGCGTCGCGCAGGGCGCCGGCACCTATGTACTCAAGGCGTCCAACGCCAGCGGCGAAACCGCCTTCGGCGCCGAGACCGGCCTCAACAACATCAAGGTCGGCGACCTCGAGATTCCGACCGATGCCGACGGCGGCATCTGGCTGAAATTCCGGCCGTCGAATCCGGAAAACTACATTCCCGCCTGGAAAGTGCTCGCCGGCGAGAACGATCCGAACGAAGTCTCCGGCCGGATCATGCTGATCGGCACCAGCGCCCCCGGCCTCATCGACCTGCGGGCGACGCCGCTCGACTCGACCATCGCCGGCGTCGAGGTCCACGCCCAGGCGATCGAGCACATCCTGCACGGAAGCTTTCTCACCCGCCCCGACTATTCCCTAGTTCTGGAAGTGGCGGTGATGCTGGTGATCGGCGTGATCCTCGGCTTCATCATGCCGCGACTGTCGGCCAGCGTCTCGGGCATCATTGGCGTGCTGGTCGTCGTCTTCCTCCTCGGCGGCGGCTGGTTTGCCTATCGCAACCTCGGGCTGCTCCTCGACCCGACCTATCCGGCGGTCGCCCTTCTCACCCTCGTTATCGCGGCAACCCTGTATGTGTATCGGCGAGTCGAGCAGCAGCGCGCCGAAGTGCGCAGCGCCTTCGGCCACTATGTCTCGCCGCAGGTCGTCGAGCAGATCATCGCCAATCCCGACAAGCTCGAACTTGGCGGCGAAGTGCGGGAACTGACGCTCCTGTTCTGCGACGTACGCAATTTCACGTCGATCTCGGAGCGGCTGACAGCGCACGAACTCACGCATTTCATCAACACGCTACTGACGCCGCTGTCCGAAATCATCCTCGACCAGCGCGGCACCATCGACAAGTATATCGGCGATGCGATCATGGCGTTCTGGAACGCCCCGCTCGACGACCCCAACCACGCCGAGCACGCCTGCCGCTCGGCGCTGCAGATGATCGCCCGGATGGAGGATCTCAACCGCGACTGGCGGAAGGAGGCCGAGGCGGCCGGGCGACCGTTCAGCCGGGTCGGCATCGGCATCGGCCTCAACTCGGGCCTCTGCTGCGTCGGCAATCTCGGCTCCAAGCAGCGCTTCGACTATTCCGCGATCGGCGACGACGTGAACCTTGCCTCACGCATCGAGGGCCTGTCGAAAATGTACGGCGTGCCGGCGGTGGTCAGCGAGTCGACACTGAAGAAGGCGAACGGGCTGGCGACGCTGGAACTCG
>JBDTLN010000192.1:0-5164 GCA_039934795.1 Bauldia sp.
GCCCCTCATCCTCATTTGGATCGTACCCGGCGGACGCGCCGGGCGGGGCATGGTCGAAGATTCGGATCGTCACATCTTCGGCGTCACCCTTTCGGAACGGCGTCTCGAAGGCGCAGGCTTTCGGGACAGGCCCCGCGCGACGATAACAGATTTATAGGACAAATCCGGCCAAACCTGCAAATCTCCTATTGCAAGCCTGCTCTGCTCCTTGCGCGGGGCTGCGCACGCGCAACACTATGTCCTGGGCGTGTAGACGCGCCGGCAAGAGTTGATGGCACTGGTCATATGGAACGGGCGCGCGCCGCTGCCCGGCTCGAACGTCAGGTAGAACTCTTTATTCCTGTCGTCCTTGCCGACGACTTTCCCAGAGCCGTCGGGCTGCAACGCCTTCAGATCGACAGTGAACGAACGGCTCGGCGCCCGGCTCGTACTCGTATAGGTGAGCCTGGTCCCCTTTATGTCGACCTGCCCGTCAGCCTGCCCGGTCCATTCCGGTCCGGGAAACTGACCGCCGGCACAGTACGGTGAAATGCCCTCCTCCAGCGAGGACGCCGCAACCCATGTCGCGTCCGCCGCACCGGAGATGTGAGAAGCACCCGCCAGCCCGATCAATGTCGCGAGAAACGGTCCCCACCTCATTCATCGCCTCCCGTGGTTGCAGTCCGTCCCAAGATTGCGCCCGGCAATACGCCACTGCAACCATGACGATTTCCTCAGCCCTTCGACGGTGCCTTCCAGATGTCGCGCTCCTGCATCAGCCGGACCTGGCGGTCGATCACGTCGCGCTTGTAGTCGGCATGCTTGCCGGGAATTTTGTCGGCGTAGAGGTTCTTCGGATAGATCGGCTGCTCGTAGATGATCTGCGCCAGCTCGGTGCGGATGTCCTTGGTCCAGTTGGTCACCTGGGAGCTTTGCCGGTGATGGCGCAGCGCCTCGATGTTGATCGGCCCGGCGACGAAGGTCGAGCCGTTGGTGTCGCGCTGCTTGCCGACGAGCGCGCCGCGATAGTCGACGATCATCGACTGGCCGCCGCCGGCATCGATCGGCGTCTCGCTGTCGGGGAAGAGATGGTAGCCGCCGATGTTCGGCGCCACGACGTACATGTTGTTCTCGAGCGCGCGCGCCCGGTTGGTGATCTCGAAGAAGTCGTTCTCGGTGAACGGCGCCGGCAGCGAGGCGCGATAGACCACCTCGGCGCCGTTCAGCGCCAGGCCGCGGGCGTTCTCAGGGTAGCTGCCCTCCATCGCCATCATGATGCCGAGCCGGCCGATGGCGGTGTCGACCACCGGCCAGAAGGCCTGCAGCGTGCGGCCGTATTTCGCCACCCACCAGTCGAATATGTCGTGCGGCGAGACCGAGCGCTCGCACGGCAGCAGGGCCGAGAGCTTGTAGTGCTTCAGGATGACGTCGCCGCCCGGATCGACGACGAAGCCGACGTTGAAGAACCGGTCCGGCCAGTCCTCGTGGCGCGCCTTGGCCTGGGCCATGATGTAGACGCCCCACTTGCGCGCGAGCTGGCCCAGGCGATCGGTCTCCGGGCCGGGAATGTCGATGGCGCAGGTGCGGGCGAAGTCGGCGTGATCGGCATCGAGGACCTCGTCGTTGAACCCCTGCAGCGCGCCCTCGGGAATGGCGATCAGGCGAACGGGGATGTCGAGGTTCGACAGCCAGTAGGCGGCGTGGGTGACGCTCTCGAGATGTTCGAGGTTCCTGGCGATATCCTCGCGACGGCGAATGCCCCAGAACGTGGGGATCAGCCCCACCGCGGTGTAGGGTTCGATCATCGCCGTCTCCTCCCATTGGCCATCCGCAGCGATGCGCTGCCCGGCGAAGAAGTTCTGACGGCAAGACCGTCCGACAAGGCACGGTCCACTTTTTCAGCCTGGAGAGCCACTCCAAAACGGCTGCCCGGCCAGGCTTGGAAGATCCCGGGACTATTACCCGCGTGTCAGGCGTCGGCGATCGCCTTGATGCGGCCCTGGCGGATGGCCTTCACGAAAGTCCGGTAGTCGCGCTGGGTCTGGTCGGCATATTCGACGGCGAACTCGCCGATGACGTCGTCGAACACCTCGCTCGAACCGATATATCCCGCGATCAACGCAGCGTCGCCCGAGCGGGCATGAGCCCGCGCCAGCGCCCAGGCGCAGAGCCGCCCGTAGGCGCGCAGGTCGGAGGCATCGAAGGCCTCGACCAGGGCGCTGATCTTCATGTCGCGCAGCTGGCGGACGTAGCGGGCGCGGCCGTCGTAGCCCTGCGTCCAGCCGAGGAAGAGGTCGCTCGCCGACTGCATCAGCCGCTGGCCGACGACGACGCGCTCGCCGTTGTTTTGGTGCAGGCTCTTGCCGGCGTAGGGCTCGAGCACGGAGGCCGTGGCCTCCTTGACCTGGAGGAAGATCGGATCGTCGTCGCCCGCCATGAACAGCGCCACGCCACAAACCGTGCCGACGCTGCCGATGCCCACGACCTTGATCGCCATGTCGCAGAATTTATAGCGATCGAACAGGGTACGCAGGTGTTCGGAGAGCGACGCGCGATAGCCTTCGATCGCCTCCTTGTAGCCTGCCTCCAGTCCCGGCGCCTGCTCGGCGGTCGGATGGAAGATCAGCGGCGGGTCGTCCTTGATTCGCGGCGCCGCACCGCGGTGCTCGACCAGCTTGGGGAACAGCGCTTCGGGGACGTTCTTCTCCTCGGTCTTCTCGAGGCGCCCGCGCAGCCGGTCGCGCGTTGCCTCGCCGTCCAACGACTTCAGGATGCGGTCGACGTCGATCGAATCGTACCAGACGTCCAAAGCGCGCATCCCGGCGTAATCGGACATGTGCTCGCGGTAGGAACGCACGGTGGCGCGGGCGGCCCGGGCAGCGTCGCTTTCGGACAGGCGGATCTGGCGGCCGGCGACGACGATGCTGGCGACCAGCCGCTTGAGATCCCACTCCCAGGGAGCCGGCAGGGTTTCGTCGAAGTCGTTGATGTCGAAGATGACCCGGCGCTCGGGCGTGGCAAAGCCGCCGAAGTTCATAAGATGGGCATCGCCGCAGGCCTGCACGCGAATCCCCGACGCCGGCGTCGCGGCGAGGTCGGCGGCCATGAGAATCGCCGTACCGCGATAGAAGGCGAAGGGTGATTGCATCATGCGACCGAACCGGATCGGCACCAGCGCCTGCAGCCGGTTGGCGTTCGACTCGTCCAGGACATCGACGATGTCACGCCGGTGCTTTGGCACCTTCCAATGGCCGTGCGCCTCGCGCGGCACTTTTTCCCGCAGCGCCTTGCCGGCGGCGCGGCGTTCATCGGCATGCACGTACTGCGGTTCGGCGGAGGCGGTATCGATCGGCTTCTTCATGGCGGCCTTCCGGGAGAGGTTATCGACCGGCAGCTTGCGCCGGGCGACGCCACTCCACCTTGATGCGCATCAACCGGGCGCACAACGGTAACGTTGTCGTGGAGGCGACCGACGTCGTGGTCCAGCCCTGTCCGCTGGGCCTAGTTCCGACCCTCGAGCAACCCGCGGCAGACGACCTGCGCCTGGATCTCGGCGGCGCCCTCGAAGATGTTGAGGATGCGGGCATCGCACAACACGCGGCTGATGGGATATTCCATCGCATAGCCGTTGCCGCCGTGGATTTGCAGCGCGTTGTCGGCGTTGCTCCAGGCGACGCGCGCGGCCAGAAGCTTGGCCATGCCGGCCTCGATGTCGCAGCGGCGGTCCTGATCTTTTTCGCGCGCGGCGAAGTAGGTGAGCTGGCGGGCGATCATGGTCTCGACCGCCATCCAGGCGATCTTTCCGGCGACGCGCGGGAAGGCATAGAGCGGCTTGGCGAACTGGATGCGGTCCTTGGCGTAGCGCAGGCCGAGTTCCATCGCGTTCTGCGCCACGCCCACGGCGCGCGCCGCGGTCTGGATGCGCGCGCTCTCGAAGGTGGCCATGAGCTGCTTGAAACCCTGGCCTTCCTTGCCGCCCAGCAGGTTGGCCGCCGGCACCTCGAAACCGTCGAAACCGATCTCGTATTCCTTCATGCCGCGATAGCCCAGCACGCGGATCTCGCCGCCGCTCATGCCCTTGGCCGGGAACGGTTCGCTCTCGTCCCCCCTGGGCTTCTCGGCCAGGAACATCGACAGGCCCTGGTAGCCGGGCTTCGACGCATCGCTGCGCGCCAGCAAAGTCATGATGTCGGCGCGGGCGGCGTGGGTGATCCAGGTCTTGTTGCCGTTGATCTTGTAAGTGTCGCCCTCGAGCACGGCGCGGGTGCGCAGGCTGGCGAGGTCGGAACCGGTGTTGGGCTCGGTGAACACCGCCGTCGGCAGGATCTCGCCCGAGGCGATGCGCGAGAGGTAGCGCTTCTTCTGGTCCTCGGTGCCGCCGGCGCGGATCAGCTCGGCCGCGATCTCCGAGCGCGTGCCGAGCGAGCCGACACCGATATAGCCGCGCGACAATTCCTCGGAGACGACGCACATCGCCTCCTTGCCGAGGCCGAGGCCGCCATACTCTTCCGGCAGCGTGAGCGAGAACACGCCGAGCTCCGCCATCTGGTTGATCAGCGGAAGCGGAATGTACTCGTCCTTGAGGTGCCAGTCCTGGGCATGCGGCACGACCTTCGCTTCCGAGAAACGGCGCATCTCGTTGCGAATGTCCTCGTAGGTCTCCTCGAGGCCGGGATCGCCGTAGCTCGCGGCGGCCGCGCCTTGCGCGTCTTGAATCAACGTCACGACCCGTGCGCGCATCTCGGGCGTCACGCCCTCGATCAGCGAACGCACCGCCGGGGTGAGAAAGGCCGTCTGGTCCGCCTCTTTGACGCCAAGCTCGTGCAGCCGCACCATCTCGCCCTGGCTCATCATCACGCCGCCGGCAAGTTGGGCGAGAAGCTCGGCCGCGCCGATCCGGGCGAGCAGGTTTTCCATCTCGCCGAACCGGCCCTCGCCCTCGATGCGCCGGGCATAACTGGCAAGCTGGCGCAGCGCCTCGACATAGGTGGCGATCCAGGCCAGGCCGTGGGCGGCGTGCTGCTCACGCTCGAGCGCGGCATTGTCGAGCTTGCCGCCGGAGGACACCTTGGCCGCAACGGCGGCGACCGCGCGATCGCGCAATGTGGTGGCGGCCTCAGCGGCTTGGTCCAGGAGAGCAATGAGTTCGGGCGTGGTTTGCACCCCTTCAACGGTCAAGGTCTCG
>JBDTLN010000193.1:0-5151 GCA_039934795.1 Bauldia sp.
CGACATAGATTTCATTGAAGCGGCGGAAGGCCGGCTCGCTCATCGGCTCCGGCGAGCGCAGCTCGCAGGCGCAGAATGCTGTTGTCGGACGTCCCAGGGCGGCGAGAAACGCTTCGATCCGCCGAAACCCCTCGGCGAGGGGAACGGGCGTCCGGAACATTGCCCGCTCGATGCGGAAACCATCCAGCGCCGCAACGCCGGCGGAGTACTGAAAGACGCCGGGAACGTAGCGGTAGCCTCCGGGGGTGAAGTCGACTGGCGGCATTCCTTCTCCCCTTTCGTTTCGCCCGTCAGGCGGGGCCGATCATCGGCGCGATACGGGTCTTCACACGGCCACCCCGCTTCCTCAAGCCTCCACCGACGAACCCCGATTGTCGCGGCGGGCGCCATTGGCAAGCTTGCCGCTGCCGCCGCGCTGCCAACCGACGAGCCGAGGATGACCCCGACCGGTTCAGGTGCCGCCGAGCAGCCATCGCCAGCGGCAACGTTCGTCCTGACGGCGGACCTCGACTGGGCCTCGGAATACTGCATCGAGCATTTCCTCAGCCTCGCCCGGCGCTTTTCGGTGCGGCCAACCCTCTTCGTCACCCACGAGTCGGCCGCCGCTCGAAAAGCAGAGGACGCCGGGCTCGCCGAACTCGCCATCCACCCCAATTTCCTCCCCGGCTCCAGTCACGGGTCGACCCCCGACGCGGTCGTCGATCATGTGATGCGTCTGGTGCCGGCGGCGACGGTGGCGCGCAACCACCGCTATCTCGATACGCCGGCCATCCGTGCGGCGCTCGCCGGCCGTGGGCTGCGGTACGACAGCAATGCCATTCGCCATCTTGAAGCGGGTCTGGGTCCGGTGCGCCGCGAAAAGGGCCTCCTCCAGCTGCCGGTATTCTTCGAGGACGACGTCCACTGGCGCGACGGCCTCGCCTGGACCTTTGCTGCGCACAGCGCGGCCTTCTTCAGCGCCGGGCTGAAAATCCTCAACTTTCATCCCTTCTTCGTCGCCCTCAATGCACCAGACGCGTCCTTCTACGAGCGTCACAAGGCTTACATTCCGACATTGACGGCAGAGGAGGCGGCAAGTCTCCGCCATCCCGGCGCCGGCGCCGGGACGTTCCTCGTCGAGACGCTCGCCGCGATCCAGGCGGCCGGGTGCCGCTTCGTCACCCTCGGCGAACTGGTCGGCGAGAATCCGGCCTGGCAGGACGGCCGGGCCGGCCGATGAGCAGCGTCGACATCATTGTCCCCTGCCACAACTACGGGCGCTTCCTGCGACAATGCGTCGAAAGCGTCCTCGCGCAATCGCATCGCGATCTTCGCGTGCTCATCCTCGACGACGCCTCGCGCGACAACACGGCGGAGGTCGCCGCCGCGCTCGCCGCGGCCGATCCGCGCGTCGCGGTCCATCGCCATGCCGTCAATCGCGGACACATCGCGACCTACAATGAAGGCATTGGCCTCGTCACCGCCGACTACATGCTGCTCCTCGATGCCGACGACTATCTTCTCCCCGGCGCCGTCGCCCGGGTGGTGGCCGTGCTCGATGCGACGCCCGAGGTCGGCCTTGTCCACGGCGCCTGTATCGCTTCACGCCCCGGCGACCGGCTGCCGCCCTCCGATGGCGGCGTGGAGATCATGGATTCAGCGGCGTTCCTCGAAGCGTCGGCGCTCCGCAACCTGGTCTGCACGCCGACGGCCTTCGTGCGCACCGCGCTGCAAAAGAAACTCGGCGGCTACAAGCCCGAATTGCCCCACGCCGGCGATCTCGAAATGTGGCTGCGCTTCGCCCTCAGCAGCAGGGTCGCTTTCATACGCATGCCCCAGGCCGAACATCGCATGCACGATGCCAATATGTCGCGCGGCTACGACCCGGCCGCCGATCTGCGGCAATGCATCGGCGCCTTCCGGCCGCATCTTGCCGAAATTCGCGCGCGGATGCCGGAGGGCCTGGCGCTCGCCGTTCGCATCCGGAGAATCCTTGCCGAACGGGCCCGGCGCCAGGCGCGGCGCGCGTTCGTCCGCGGCCGGCTGCTCGTCTTTGCGCGACTGGTCGGGCTGTGGCTCGGCGAGAGCGTCGCGGCGACGGCGGCCGCGCTGCGGCGCTGACCTCAGCGTCCGAGGAGGTTTGCCTGCACGGATTGCAGATGCGCCAGCATCGCGGTGCGGGCGCCTTCCGGGTCGCGGCGGAGGAGCGCATCGACCAGCGCCTGGTGCTCGGCGCAATAGTGCGCGCGGCGCGCTTCCGAGAAGGAGCGCTGCTTCATCTCGAACCAGGCGCCCTGGTTGCGCAGCACGCGAAGGACGTTGTGAAACTCGCGCAGCAATTCGTTCCGCGAGCAGGCGAAGACCCGGTGATGCAGTTCGGCATCCCAGCGCTCGAATTCCGCCATCGCCGTCGCCGCCGAAGCGCGCAGATGCGCCTCGACGACACGGTCGAGTTCCGCCGTGCTGGCGTTGGTCGCGGCAAAGGCCGCCGCCGTCGGCTCGAGGAGAAGCCGGATCTCCATCATGTCGGCGGGGCTCGAGCCTTCCATGCGGCGCGCGATCTCGCCAAGCGAGGGGTCGCGCCCGGCCTCGAAGAACGTGCCGCGGCCGACTTCCCGCGATAGCGGTACCGCCTCGCCGAGCATGCCGATGGCGCGGCGGATGGTGTTGCGCGCCACGCCGAAGCCGGTGGCGAGTTCGCGCTCCGGCGGCATCCTTGTACCGTCGGCCCATTCGCCGGCTTCGATCCGCTCGCGCAGAGACCGGGCGATGCTGGCGGCAACAAGACGCGGCATGGCGCTCCCCTAAGTGATCCAATACTGAACCAATTATCATGACCCGCGGGCTTCGTCTAGCCGAGCTAGCGACACCTAAAACCCGGTAAATGGTGCTGTTTCTCGGGGCAACCCCGCACGCAGCCGGCGGCTTGCGGCAATTGCATATGATCCAATTTGGCGCTAACTCTGAAACAACGACAAGAAGCAGCCTGGGAGGATGTGAGGGCGTGAAAGTCGCGACATTCAGCATTGGCGGCGAACGCCGGGTCGGTCTCGTCGATGCCGGGGAAGGCACCATTGCGCCCTTCGACCTCTCCGCCGACGAGGCGAAGGAAGGCGTTGTCGCGCTCATCCGCCGCGACCTGCCGCCGCGAACCCTGTCGCCGATTCCCCTCGACCGGGTGACGATCGAGGCGCCGATACCGCGTCCGCGCCGCAACATCTTCTGCGTCGGCAAGAATTATCACGAGCATGCCCACGAGTTCTCGCGGAGCGGCTTCGATTCCAGCGCCGCGGCGGGCGCCGTGCCGAAGAACCCGATCGTCTTCTCCAAGGTGCCCGAAACCGTCGTCCCGGACGGCCATCCCATCCGCATCGACCCGGCCGTTTCGGCGACTATCGACTACGAGGCCGAACTCGCCGTCATCATCGGCGTTCCCGGCCGCGGCATCCGCATCGACAAGGCCTGCGACCATGTCTGGGGCTACACCATCGTCAACGACGTCACCGCCCGCGACCTGCAAGGCCGCTACAGCCAGTGGCTCATCGCCAAGTCGCAGGACACGTTTTGTCCGATGGGCCCGGTCGCGGTGACGCGCGACGAGATCGATGTCGCCGACACCGCCATCCGCTGCTTCGTCAATGGCGACCTGCGCCAGAGTTCCAACACCGGCCTGCTCATCTTCGACATCCCGACGATCATCGCGACGATCTCGGCGGGCGTGACGCTGCAGGTCGGCGACATCATCGCCACCGGCACGCCGGCGGGCGTCGGCATTGGCTTCGATCCGCCGCGCTACCTCAAGAACGGCGATGTCGTGCGGGTCGAGATCGACGGCATCGGCGCCTTGCAGAATCCGGTGCAGGAGATGCGCTCGTGACGAGTGTCGCGGTCAGCGGTATCGCCGCCGAGGTCGATGGCGACGGCTTTCCGGTGGTCATGGTTCATGGCCTCGGCGGCACCTCGAACACGTTCCAGCCGCAGATGGAGGCCCTCCGCGGCTACCGTGTCGTCCGCATCGACCTGCCGGGCAGCGGCCGCTCGGTGGTCGGGCAGGGCACGCCGGCCATGGCCGGGTTCGTCGAGGCGGTCATGACGGTCGTCCGCGTGCTGGCGATCGGCCAGGCCCATTTCGTCGCCCATTCGCTCGGCACCATCGTCTGCCAGGCGATCGCCGCCGAGCGGCCGGACCTTGTCCGCTCGCTGGTCCTTCTCGGCGCGCTCGCCGAGCCGGCGGAGGCGACGCGCACCGCCCTTGCCGGCCGTGCCGAGCTCGCCCGCCGCGAGGGCATGGCGCCGATCGCCGAGCAGATCGTCGCCAATGCGCTATCCGCCTCGACACGGTCGAGCCAGCCGGTGACCGTGGCGTTCGTCCGCGAGTCGCTGATGCGCCAGAACGCCGAGGGCTACGCCCGGACCTGCGAGGCGCTGGCGAGGGCCACGGCCGTCGATCCGCGGCTGATCGCGGCGCCGGCGCTGCTCCTGACCGGCGATGCCGACACCGTCAACCCGCCGGGCGTGGCGCGGGCGCTCGCCGATCGCATCGCCGGGGCCCGGCTTGCCAGCATCGACCGGGGTGGCCACTGGCTGACCGTCGAGAAGCCCGTCGAAACAAACAGATGGATTGCCGAATTCCTGAAACAGGTCGAACATTAGCCGATGGGCCGAGGGAGGCCTCCCCCCAAAGGAGGTTCGGCCGGCAGAACGCATGATGGGAGAAGACCATGGCTGACAACGGCTACAGCACGCGTTGGGGCACCAACGGCAAGGAACCCGACTCGGTACTCTTCACCAATGTCCGGGTGCTCGATGGCACCGGCGAGTATCCCTATACCGGCGAAGTCCTCGTCCAGGGCAACCGCATCAAGCAGATCACGCGCGGCGGCTCGCGCTTCAGCCCGGCGGGGGCGGGTGGCGGCGCTACGGTGATCGACGGCATGGGCGCCACCCTCATGCCCGGCATGATCGACGCCCACCTTCATCTCTCGTGGAACAATGCCCCCGGCATCGACCCGATCCAGATGATGGAGCTCGAGGAGCACATGCTGGTCACCATGGAGATGGCCAAGCTCGTCCTTGATGCCGGCTTCACCGCGGCGCGCGGCGCCGCCGCCGCGAAGCCGCGGCTCGATGTCGTCGCCAAGCGCTTCATCAATGAGGGGCGCTATCCCGGTC
>JBDTLN010000194.1:0-5139 GCA_039934795.1 Bauldia sp.
TGGCCCATATGGATGCGCCCCGACGGATAGGGGAACATCTCGAGGACGTAGTATTTCGGCCGGGGATCGGCGTTGTCGGTCTCGAAGATGCGCCGGCCGGCCCATTCGGCCTGCCAGTGCGGCTCGGATTCAGCCGGGTTGTAGCGTTCGCCAGCCATGCAATGTCCGTCGCAAGGGGATGCCAAAAGCCGCCGCGCATCAAGGAATTCGCCGGCGGCAGCGAGGGACCATCACCAGAATCGGCGGCGCCGGTCAACCGGAACGGCGCGGTGCCGGCGCGGCGGCGGTTGACGAACGTGTTTTCCGGCGGATGATCGGCGGTCTGGAGGTAGCACTATGGCGGACGACCCTATCGAGCGGATCGGCGCGATCCATCGCGCGCTGCACAGCCACCTGCCGCCTGAGCCGGCGCTCAGGGTCAAGGCGCTGGAGAGTCTTCTTGTCGAGAAAGGGATGCTCGATCCTGCCGCCGTCGACGCGTGGATCGAGTTCTTCCGCGAGGAGATCGGGCCGAAGCGAGGCGCCGCGGTCGTCGCCCGGGCCTGGCGCGACCCAGCCTACAAGGCGCGGCTCTTCGCCGATGCCGAGGCCGCCATAGGCGAGTTCGGTTTCACCGGGTTGGGGAGCGGGCATTTCCGCGTCGTCGAGAACACCGGATCGATCCACAACCTTGTCGTCTGCACCCTTTGCTCCTGCTACCCGATGGCCGTCCTCGGCGTTCCGCCGACCTGGTACAAGACCGCGGCCTACCGCGCACGCGCGGTGCGCGATCCGCGCGGCGTCATCGCCGAGTTCGGCGAGACGCTTCCCGCGGACGTCGCGGTGAAGGTCTGGGACAGCACCTCGGAGCTCCGCTACATCGTCCTTCCCCAGCAGCCGGCCGGGACAGCGGGGTGGGACGAGGCGCGGCTCGCCCGGCTGGTGACACGCAATTCGATGATAGGGACTGAGCGCGACCTCTCGGCGCGGGTAGGGGCGGCCGGCTGATGGACGGCATCCACGATCTCGGTGGCCGGCTGGGCTTCGGGCCGATCGACGTTCACGAACCGGAAGAGCAGTTCCACCATGACTGGGAGGAGCGCACCCTCGCCATCATCCGCGCAATGACGCGGCCGATCCCGTGGAGCATCGACTGGTTCCGCTATGTGCGTGAACTGATCGAGCCCGTCGACTATTTGAGCCGCCCCTATTACGACCAATGGCTTCAGACCTATGCGGCCATGATGATCGATGCCGGTGCGGCGTCGGTCGAGGAATTTGCGGCCGGGCAATCGCTGACGGCGCCGCGTGCCGGGATGCCGGCACCAATGGCGCCGCGGGACGTTGCTGCCGCGACAACGCGGCTGTCGCGCTTCGAGCGGGCAATCGACGCTGAACCGGCCTTCGCCGTTAGCGACCGTGTTCGTGCGAAGCGTGAAAGCGCGACCGGCCATACGCGACTTCCCGGCTATGCTCGGGGCCGGACTGGCACCGTAGAGGCCGTGCGCGGCGCCTTCGTTTTTCCCGACACGAACATGACGGATGACGGGCCGGCGAAGTCACTCTACACGGTGCGCTTCGCGGCGACGGAGCTGTGGCCCGAAGCAGCGGGGCGGCCGGACAGCGTCTTTGTCGATCTCTGGGAGAGCTATCTTGAGCGGGCCTGAGAGCTCCTTCGCGCCGCGCCGGCAGGGCGCAGGCGGGCCGGTCTTCACCGAGGCATGGCACGCGGAGGCCCTGGGCGTTGCCAATGTGCTAACCGCCAACGGCCTCTTCTCGGCGGCGGAATGGGCCGGCGCCCTCGGCGCAGCACTTGAGCGGGCGGCGGCAAGCGGCCGGCCGGACATCGATGCGACTTACTATGACGCCGTTCTGGAGGCGCTTGAGGGTCTCATCGTGGCGAAATCGCCCGCCACCGGCGCAGGCATGGCGGAGCGCGTCGATGCGTGGCGGCGCGCCTATCTCAATACGCCGCACGGCAAGCCGGTCGCGCTGTCGGCGGCCGATCTCCACGATCACGGTGATGACGAGCATCACCACCATCACCATCACGATCATCGGGCGTGATGGAGTCTCCGTCGGCTGCCGCTGCGCTTGAGACAATCCGCGGTCGCGTTGCGACTGCGGAGCACGAGGCTGGCCGGCCGGCCGGCTCGGTGCGGCTCATAGCGATTTCCAAGACGCTCGATGAAGCGGCGATCCGGCCGGTCATCGCCGCCGGGCAGCGGGCCTTTGGCGAGAACCGGGTGCAGGAGGCGAAGGCGAAGTGGCCTTCTCTCAAGGCCGACTTTCCGGATATCGAGCTGCATCTCGTCGGGCCGCTGCAATCGAACAAGGCGAAAGAGGCGGTGGCGCTGTTCGATGCGATCCACTCCATCGATCGCGACAAGATCGCGGCGGCGGTAGCGGTCGAGATGCGGAGCGCCGGCAGATCGCTGCGCCTGCTGGTACAGGTCAACACCGGCGCCGAGGCGCAGAAGGCGGGCATCCTGCCCGAGGAGACCGATGCGTTTCTGGCGCGCTGCCGCGCGGTGCACGGACTCGTCATCGACGGTCTGATGTGCGTTCCGCCGCTCGACGAGGCGCCCGGTCCGCATTTCGCGCTGCTGGCCAAGATCGCCAGGCGCAACGGCCTCCTATCCCTGTCGATGGGGATGAGCGGCGACTTCGAGACCGCCATCGCATTCGGGGCGACGGACGTGCGGGTGGGCAGCGCGATTTTTGGCGAGAGGACTACGCGTCCGGTTGAGGCGGCTCAAACGGATTGACGATGCGAACGGTTTCGGCGAGGTCCGCGATGTTGCGTGAGGCGAGGACGAAATCGTGCGCACGTGCCGTTGCGACGAGCAGCGCGTCGATCGTGGGAACGGTGCGGCCGACCCGGCCCCGCCCCCAAGCATCAGCAACACGTTCATCAATGGGTACGATCCGATCAGCGTAGTAGCGCCGAAGCTCGCCAAGCCATTTCTCGAAGAGTCTGGCGCGATCGGGCTCACGCCCACGCACCCGTTCAATGCCGTACCGAATTTCACCAAGCACGATGACGCTGAGATAGAGATCGGTGTCGTCGACGGACCGATACCAACTGCGAACGTTAAGATCGCAGCGCTCTCCCTTGCGAATCTCCGAGACCACATTCGTGTCGAGCAAATACCTCAGAACTCGACCTCCCGCGGCAAATCGCGGTCGCGATCGAACTCGATCCCGCCGATCGGCGCCCGCTCCAGAAGTTCCTTGAAAGTGGGCACGGGGGGCGAGAGCTGCTTCCGTAGCATCGAGCGGAACTCCGCGGCGCGCTCCGGGTCGTTCAGTTCGCCGGCTACCTGGCGAATGAGAGGCGCGTCGCTCTCACGCACGCTGACCTCAAGACGGACGAGGCCCTGACGCTTTCTCCGCTGCCGATGGGCCGCCAACGCATTCTTCGCCATCGTCCGCTCCTTTCCGGAAATCTATCCGGAAAGGATACTCTCGGCAAGACGGATGAGTTCAGCCGGTGTCGAAGTACGTCTCGGTGGTGGCGAGGCTCAGAAGGCGCCGCATCGCCGGCTCGGTGACGGCGATGCAACCGGCCGTGGGCGTGAAGCCGGGGGCGGCGAGGTGGAGGAAGATGGCACTGCCGGCGCCGGCAACTGGCCGATCGAGATTCCAGTCGAGGACAACGCAGAGATCGTAGAGATGATCGTCGCGCCAGAGACGCTCGTGGCTGGCGGCAAAGGGTAGTCGCACCGCACGGTTGTAGTTGCGGTCGGCGGGGTCGTCGCACCAGGCCGAATCGGGGCGGATCGGCGCGGTGGGGAGGCGGGTAACGGGTCGGGTTACGCGGTCGGGGCGCCACCAGGCGAGGACCGGGCGAAGGGTGCCGGCCGGCGTGGCGCCGTCGCCCTCGCGTTTCCGGCGGGTGATGCCCGCTCGGCCGAGGGCGCAGGGCACAAGGCCGCCGCCGCCGACCGCCAGCAGGCCGCGGCTGCGGTCGATCGGGGAAGCCACGACCGCGATCCGCCGCAACGCCCCGCGGGTGGCCATCGCGATTTACTCCATATTGCGGCAGTCCAGGCCGGCTGCTTGCGCCGCCGGGCGGTTGAGGGATACACCTCTCCCCGGTCGGAATCCAAAGGAAATCCCCGCGATTCCCGCCATTTGTCTCGTTTTGAGGGCCCAATAGAGATGCCGGCGCGAAAGATCCTGGTGGTCGACGATGACGAAGTTCTGCGCGAGAGCCTCGTCGAGCAGCTCTCGCTCTATGAGGAGTTCGACATCGCCCAGGAAGGAACCGGCGCCAAGGGCGTGCAGCAGGCGCGCCAGGGGCAGGTCGACCTTCTGATCATGGATGTGGGCCTGCCGGACATGGATGGCCGCGAAGCGGTCAAGCTCCTCCGCAAGGGCGGCTTCAAGGCGCCGGTGATCATGCTTACCGGGCAAGACTCGGAGTCCGACACGGTGCTCGGCCTCGAAGCCGGCGCCAACGACTATGTCACCAAGCCGTTTCGTTTCGCCGTGCTCCTCGCCCGGATCCGGGCTCAGCTTCGCCAGCACGAGCAGAGCGAGGACGCGGTGTTTACCATCGGGCGCTACACGTTTCGGCCGAGCGCCAAGGTGCTGGTCGACGAGCGCGGCCAGAAGACCCGGTTGACCGAGAAGGAGACCGCGATCCTCAAGTTTCTCTATCGCGCCGGGGAAAAGGTCATCACTCGCGACGTGCTTCTTCATGAGGTCTGGGGTTACAATTCCGGGGTGACGACGCATACGCTGGAGACCCACATCTATCGCCTTCGCCAGAAGATCGAACGCGACCCGTCCAAGGCGGAGCTGCTGGTCACCGATGTCGGCGGCTACAAGCTGGTCCCCTGATGCCGTGTGAGGCCCAGGCACCCCGATGAGTCTCGACAGCGATATCTCGCTGCTCTCACGCATCGCGCTGTTCAGCGACCTCGGCACGGAGCATCTGCGGCTTCTCGCCTTCAGCGCCGTGCGCACCGAGCTGCTCACTGACCAGATTCTCTTTCGCGAAGGCGCGGCAGCGGCCGGCGGCTATGTGGTGTCGTCCGGCGAGATCGAGCTGTCGACCGGCATCGGGCGCGGCAGGAAGGTGGTCGGTACTTGCGATGTCGGCTGCCTCATCGGCGAGATTGCGCTGTTCGTCGAAACCAAGCGGCCGGCGAC
>JBDTLN010000195.1:0-5138 GCA_039934795.1 Bauldia sp.
GAAAGCGAAGGGGAGGGCATGTTCGGCCGGCGCGGCACCGCCTGGCAAGTCCGGCGCGTTACGTTCTCACGCCCTTTGCGCCAATTCTTTCGCGACCGCCGCCGTGATCTCGAACGAGCGGAGCCGCGCCCGGTGGTCGAACACCTGCGCGGTCACCATCAACTCGTCGGCGCCGGTGCGCGCCACGAAGTCGCGAAGGCCGGCTTTCACGGTTTCCGGCGCGCCGACGACCGAGCAGGAGAGGGCCTGCCGGAGAATCGCCAGGCCCGTTGGGCCGAGCTGGCTGTCGAAGTCCTCGACCGGCGGCGGCAGAAGGCCGGGACGCCCGCTTCGGATATTGACGAAAGCTTGCTGGAGCGAACTGAAGTGGAAGCGCGCTTCCGCGTCCGTGTCGGCGGCAAAGACGTTGACGCCGAGCATGACATGGGGCGTGGCAAGTTTCTCCGAAGGGCGGAACTGGGCGCGGTAGATCGCCACGGCGTTGTCGAGTTCCGCCGGTGCGAAATGCGAGGCAAAGGCGTAGGGGAGGCCGAGGGCGGCGGCGAGCTGGGCGCCGAACAGGCTGGAGCCGAGGATCCAGATCGGCACGTCGAGCCCGGCGCCGGGCACGGCCTGCACGCGCTGGCCTTCTTCGGGCGGCTGGAAGTAGCCCATCAGTTCGAGGACATCCTGCGGAAAATCGTCGACCGTGGCGTTGAGGTTCCGGCGGAGCGCGCGCATCGTGATCTGGTCGCTGCCGGGAGCGCGGCCGAGGCCGAGGTCGATACGCCCGGGAAACAGGGTCGCCAGCGTGCCGAACTGCTCGGCGACCATCAGCGGCGCGTGGTTCGGCAACATGATGCCGCCGGCGCCGACCCGGATCGTCGATGTCCCCGCCGCGACATGGCCGATGACGACGGCTGTCGCCGCGCTGGCGATGCCGGGGAGATTGTGATGCTCGGCGAGCCAGTAGCGTTTGTAGCCCCATGTCTCGGCGTGCTGTGCGAGGTCGAGCGTGTTGCGGAACGCTTGCGCCGCATCGCCGCCTTCGACGACGGGCGAAAGATCGAGGACCGAGAGGGGAACCATGACGCTTATTGTGGGATCTCGACCGATACTTTGCGAGGGGTAGCGGTCGGCGCCGCCGCGGCGGCATCCCGATAGCGCTGCAGGAGCCGGCGGAAGGTCGACAGCATCGTCCGCTCGATATCCGGCTTGCCCTCAAGCCGGCTGAGGAGAAGCGCCGCCGCCTCGATCGTGGCAAGGCCTTCGCGCCGCGGCTCGCGCCGGAGTTTCCCGTAAAGCGAGGCGCCTTTCGGCATGAGCGCGATGCGCTTGCACTTCAGGACCCACGGGTTCCGCCACCAGAGCGTCTTGGCCTGACTCCACGTCCCGTCGAGAACGACCACCCCGTCGATGCCGCGGAGCGCTCCGTCCTGATGCTCGACCGCCTTGCCCTTGGCATCGAACACCGCGATTTCGCGGCCCGGCGGAAAGTCCGAAGGCTTGATCGAGCCGAGGAACAGCACGGCCCAGCGCTTCGGGTCGGCTTCCCGCCCGAGCGCCTTGGCAAGGCCCGGCCAGGAGAGGCCGACCTTAAAGGTCGCATTCTTGAGATGATGCACGGTCAGCCGTGCCGTGCCGAGCAGCTTGTCCTGCTCCTGCGGGTGCTGGAGCACCAGAAGTTCGACGCGGTTGGCGAGGGGCTCGACCGTCTCGCAAACCGACAGCGACATCGGCTTCAGGCAGAACGGGCAGACCGGCTCTTCCGGATCGACCGTAGGCTCGGCCTTCCGCGCCATCAGAGGCCGGCCACGGCTTGCGGGGCGAGCTTCTCGCGCCAGCCGAGCCCGGCGACCGTACCGCCAAGCGGCCGGTATTCGCAGCCGACCCAGCCCTTGTAGCCGATCTCGTCGATGACCCGGAACAGGTGGGCGTAGTTGATCTCGCCGACATCGGGCTCATTACGGCCGGGCGCGCCGGCGATCTGGATGTGCGGCGCGATGTCGATGTACTCGCGGAGCGCCCGTTCGAGGTCGCCCTCGCTGATCTGCCGGTTGTAGAGATCGAGCTGCAGCTGAAGCCGCTCGTCGCCGACGGCATCGATCAGCCGCCGCGCGTGAGCGAATTTCGTCAGGTGGTAGCCGGGAAAGTCGCGATGGTTGAGCGGCTCGACGAGCAGCGTCACGCCGCTGCCGGCCGAGTGAGCAAGGGCGCCCTTGAGATTGCGAAGGAAGACCTGATCGCTGATCGACGGATCGGTGGTCGTCGCGGGCACGCCCGCCATCACGTGCACATACTTCACGCCCAGCGTCCGCACATAGTCCATGGTCCTGGCGAATGCCGCCTCGAAATCAGCTTCGCGCCCGACCAGGCAACCGAGGCCGCGTTCCCCCGCCGCGGCGTTGCCCGGCGGCGTGTTGATGAGCAGCATCGGCTGCCCGGTTTTCTTCAGGATCCGGGCAATCTCGGCGGCCGGCAGCTCGTAGGGCTGCTGGCACTCGACGGCCGCGAAACCCGCGGCCTTGGCGGCGGCGAATCGCTCGGCGAGCGGGTGCTCGGTGAACATCATGGTGAGATTGGTGGCGAAGCGGATCATCGTGCGGAAGTCCGGCGGGTAAGAGCTACTTGACGATCTTGACGTTGAACATCGGCGTCCTCAGCGGCCCGAGCAGCCGCACCCAGAGCGCGATGTACATTTCGGTGCCGCGGGCGTTCGTGATGTCGCCGAGGTCGATCGAGTCGGCCCAGCCGTACCACTCGCGGAGCAGCGCCGCGACCCGGGCTCGTGCAGCCGGATCGTTCCCGGCAACGAAATTGGTGTGGTCGCCGCCTCCCGCCGCCGTGGCATCGACCTGCAGCGGCGCGGTGATGGTGTTGAGCGTCTTGACCACCTTCACCCGCGGCAGCGCCTTCTGGATCTCCTCGCCGAGCGAATTGTCGTTGCACACGGACAGGCGCGGCGGAAAGCCGAAGGAGAAGTCGAGCGGCACCGAAATGTCGATGAGAATCTTGTCCTCGAGATCGCCTTCGATCGAGCGCAGCACGCTCACCGCCGCCGCACCGCTGAGGGCATTGATCGCCACTTCGCCGTGCCGTGCCGCGTTGGAGAACCGCTCGACGGTGATCTGAGCATGCTCCTTGTACCAGGCATTGAACGGCGGGTTGCCCATGGCGTCTTGCTTGGTCGAGGCCATGGTCTTTTCGATGTCGCCGGTGCCCATGATCACGTCGACACCGATCTCGGAGAGCCGGGCGGCGTGCGCGCGGCCCACCATGCCGGTGCCGAGAACGGCGACTTTCATCTTTTCCACCATGCAATAGCCCTTTGCGGCCGCCGTGCGGCCTAGAAGTGATAGCCGCTCTGATCGAGGAAGAGCTTCAGCCGGTCGGGAAACTTGAGATGCGCGATGTTCTTCTTCGGACAGTCCTCGATCTCGCCGCCGCTGACGCAGACATCCTCGCCCGCGTCGCTGGCAATGTCCCAGTGCGCGACGAGTGCCCGGAACGCGTCGGCACCTTCGCCGACCCGCGTCTTGGCGGCGACCCAGCCGGCAAGGAACCCTGGGGACTTCCAGCGTTCGGTCGGATCGATATCCTCGACGATCTGGGCCAGCCACGTGCGATGCGCCTTGAGGAAGCGCGGCTCGCTCGAAATGTCGACGGTCTTGCCTCCCTGGACCGATGTGATGGTCAGCGGCGCGGCGCTGCACGCATAGCAGTCGAACTTGTAGAGGAAGCGGTTGTCGACCGCGACGATCTCGGCGACGCCGTCATGGTCCACGTCGTCGAGATAGTCGCCGTCGCCGTCGAACAGGCCGACGGGTACCGACACCCATTGCTCGCCGACCTTCTCCGCCACGACGACGGTGGTGCAGCAATGCGCTCCGCCGGAAAAGCTGGCGAAATAGACTTCCCTGGTGTCGTTGCCAGGATCGATCTCGGCAATGCTGGCCTCGGCGGCCGGCACGTCGAGGCCAGAAGCCACCCCGGGCACTTCGAAGACACGCCGGTCGCCCTCGCTGATGCTGAGGATCGGCACGTCCGCGTCGGGATCGAGATCCTTTCGCCGCACCATGCTGATCGAGGCGGTGAGGTCGCCGACCGTCACGGTAGCGCCCTTGGCGCCGTCGGCGAATTCGGTGGTCGGAAACAGTCGCGGCGGCTCCGGCTCCTCGGCGAATTCTTGCGCCAGCGCGGCGGTTGCAATGCTTGCGAGCATCGCCGAGCCAGCGAGGAAAAACAGCGATTTAAGTCGAATGCCGGGCACGCGTCGCTCCGTGTTTGGTGGGCACTCTATAGCCGCCCCCCGCCGGCTAGAAGCCCGAATTGCCGGCCGCGAGCAAGTTGACGCTGCTCCCCGCGGCTGCAATCCTTGCCAATTGTCTGTTACCTTTCCCAAGAGCCCGGAATGACCCCTCGAACCGGCGGCCAGATCCTTGCCGCGGCGCTGCTTCGCAATGGCATCGAGCGCATCTTCTGCGTGCCAGGCGAATCGTACCTCGCCCTTCTCGACGCGCTCTACGACACGCCAATTGCCGTCACCGTGGCGCGCCAGGAGGGGGGCGCCGCCATGATGGCCGAAGCCTGGGGCAAGCTCACCGGCAAGCCGGGCATCGTCATGGCGACGCGCGGCCCCGGCGCCACCAATGCCTCCGCCGGGCTCCACATCGGCAGGCAAGATTCGACGCCGATGATCCTCTTCCTCGGCCAGGTCGGGCGAAGCATGCGCGGTCGTGAGGCATTCCAGGAGATCAACCCGCGAACCTTCTTCTCGGAGGTCGCCAAGTCGGTCGAGGAAGTCGACCGCGCCGACCGGCTCCCGGAGGCCGTGCAGCGTGCCTTCGCCGCCGCCACCTCCGGCCGCCCCGGTCCCGCTGTGGTATCGCTGCCCGAGGATATGCTGCGCGAGACCGCGACGGTTGGCGATGCGGCGCCCTGGGTGCAAACGGAGACGCATCCCGGCCTTACCCAGATGGCGCAACTCCAGAAGATGCTGTGGGGCGCGGCGCGACCCTTCGTCATTCTCGGCGGCTCGCGCTGGAGCGAGGCGGCGGTCGCCGGCCTTCGCCGCTTCGCCGAACGCTTCGATCTGCCGGTCAGCACCTCCTTTCGCCGCCAGTCGCTCTTCGACAGCGATCACCCCAACTACGCCGGCG
>JBDTLN010000196.1:0-5109 GCA_039934795.1 Bauldia sp.
ATCGAAGCCGTCGTCGTTGCAGTCGAAGGTCGCGACGCCGCCGCCGACCATGTACTGCCACTGGCCAGCATAGACGCTGTCGACGCCAGAAGTCGCCGTCTCGTCGACGAAAACCGGGATGACGGGAGCCGACGCCGGCGCGGCGTCCTCGGCACGCAGCGGCGTTGCGACGGCCAGGACGACGCCGAGAAGGGCGAGGAGGAGAGCCTTGTTGCGCATGGCTTATTTCCTCGTCTTGAGGGCGTTGGCGTATTGGCCGATGCAGTGCCCCTGCGTGAGACCGTCGACAATGGCGGCGCGGAAGTGGATGCCGCCATACATCCGCGAGATTCCGGCCTCTTCGGCGGCCTGATGGAAGCTCCCGAAGTCGCGGGGGTTGCGTCCGTCGGGCGAGCCCGTCTTGTCTTCAAACGCATAGTTGTCGCCAAAGAACGCCGTCAGGACCGTGTCCATGGCGCCAGACACCGTGCTGTGGCCGCTGGGATATTCGGGGAAGGGCGGCGTAAACAGGATCGTGTCCCACTTGGGGTCGATGTAGCGCTTGATGTAGGTGAGCGGGCGGATGAGG
Organism: Bauldia sp.; assembly: GCA_039934795.1. GTDB lineage: Bacteria > Pseudomonadota > Alphaproteobacteria > Rhizobiales > Kaistiaceae > CAMCWB01. The sequence continues at coordinate 569 of JBDTLN010000196.1, forward strand.
TTGTAGATATATTTCGCGTTCCAGCATCCGACAAAGGCGTCGGAAAGGGCGACGCCCATGCGCGCCAGCAGGTCGACAGTGTCGTCGAGCGACAGATTGGCGCGTTCCGCGACCTGCAGCGCAATCGATATCCAGTGGCCGGGAGGCGTCATCGACAGCATCGGATCGTCGGACCAGAAGCGCGCGATGGCGGTTTGTAGAGGCGTCGCGTTCTTTCCCGTCTCGTAGACCTCCATGGCTTCCTTGTAGAACTGCGAGTCGGGTTCGGTGCTGAACGGCGGGTTCCCCGGCGTCGGGCAGGTAGCGCCGGACGGCATCGCAAAGGTGCGGTTTTTGCCCCATTCAGGGAGGAGGGGGAACTGCTGCTGGCCGATCGAACTGGTCGGCACCCACTTGTCCTCACCCTTGGGCAGATCCCACTCAAGCGGAAACCCCATATTCTCGACGGCGACGCCGCCGTCATCGAGCGACCACCCGTGGATGCTGTCGGCGACGGCCTTGCCGAAGGCCTCGCTGCGCTCGACCACGTCCGGCGGCACGCCGTCGATGGCCAGGGCGCGCCACTTGGTCTGCGCGGCCTTGATCGCGCGCAAACCCGTCGGCCCCGTGTTGCCGAAATAGTAGTCGATCGCGTCCGACATCGCGGCGCCGACGACGACCGTATTGTCATAGACGGCGCCGACCTCACGCGCGGGAACGGACTCCAGCCCATGCAACTGGCCCGCCAGCGTCACCAGCTTGTCGGACCCGCCGACCGTCGCCTCGAACGCGGTGACGCCGAGATAGGCGAAGGAACGGCTGGCGACCGGCGGCGAATAGGTCGCCGTGTGGCGGACCAGTTCGTTCATCAAATAATACCAGTCGCGAAGAATCTCCTGGGGGGCCGGCCTTGCCGTAGCCCCGCCAAGACTTCCGGCCAGCGCCAGGGCGGCAAGCGTCGCCGCCGCCACGGTTCGACGGATCGCGATCATCGATGCTCCCTGATGCGCCTGCTCCCAAAGCCGCGCGACACTAAGCACGGCGGAGGATTTGCCCGCAAGACCCGGCGATTCGTACGGCTAACGAAGCCGTCAGCCGGCGGCGAGAAAGGAAAGGTCGCAGGCGGCGAACGTCTCCCGATCGCCGGCGTCGGTGAGGCGGATGCCGCCGGGAGCCGCGACAACGTCCTTGACCCGGCCAAAGCCGGGCGGCGTCGCGGCAAGGCCGAAGATGTAGGAGACGGTGACGGCACTGCCGGGCGTCAGAGTGACGGCGGTGGGGCTGCCGGCTGCGGCGACGGGATTCTCGCCGATCGAGGCGGCGTGGCCGACGTGGAAATAGCCGCAGATCTCCTCGATGCCGATGGCGCACTTGTGACGCCCGTTCCACGGTGGGTAGTCGCGGCCGCCATTGCTGAGCCAGAACAGGGTCTGCGGCAGGATCCGCGGATTCTTCAGCGAGAACCACACCCAGTTCTCGTCCGGCGAGGTCGCCGTTACCCAGCCGAAGGCTGGCGTGCGATCGGCGACCAGCATCCAGATGGATTCGAACCCGTCGGGCGTCGGATAGACCGTCAAGTCGACCGTGCCGCCATCGGCGCGCCTGGCGTGGGTGAGGTCGGCGATCGTCTGGTCGTTGGCGAGGAGCGGACGGCCCCCTGGCGGCGTCTCCACCGGATCGGGCGGCGTCAGCGCCATGGTCCAGGGCGCGAAGGAGAGGAGGAGCGGCCGTTCGGCGCGCAGCATCGCGTGATGGCCGACCGGCAGCCGGCCGCTGCCGCCGGTCATGACGTGGCGCTGATAGACCACCGACTCGCCGGGCCTGACCTCGACACGCTTGGCGACGGTGGCGCCGAGCACCGTGCCGTCGAGCACCGCGTCGATGCTGCCCGGCTTCGAGCCGGTTACCCGCCAGGTGCCGTTGGCGGGGAGGCCATGAACGCGCGTCTCGCCGGGAATGAGATCGCTCGACCCGAACGGAGCGCAGAAGAAATCGCCGCGGAGGACACGGAGAATCTCCCAGGTGTCGGCGGGCAGCGTCTCGTTTGCCCAGGGCGCGGTGTGCATCGGGCTGACCTTGCGGCCGCCGTCGACGGTGAAGACCACGTCGGACAGGTGCCCGCCGGTCTCGGTGAGCGCCAGGGACGCGCGATCGGCGCTGATCGGAAAGAGCTTCATCGGATGGACCGCCGATTGCCGGTTGAAGGAAGCAGATCGACCGGCACCGCGAGGCGCCGGTCGACGGGGTTGCGGAGGCTACTTGGCAGCCGCCTCGACGTTCATCTTGTCATAGACCGTGAACGGTCCCATCAGGATGCGCAGGCCGGCCTTGCGGGTCGGGTCCTTGGTGATCGTGTACTCGCCCATGCGGCCGGCCTTGAAGCTCGCGCCTTCCTCCGCCTTGATGGCGCCGGTGGCGAGAGCATAGGCGGTGTAATAGGTGAGATAGCCAAGATCGACGAAGCTCCACAGCGCGAACTGCGGGGCGCAGCCGTTCATGGTGTAGGCCAGCATTTCGGCCGGCACGCCGAGGCCGCTGATCTTGACCTTGTCGCAGAGACCTTCGTCCTGCATGGCCTTGGCCGCCGCCACGATGCCGACCGAGGTCGGCGCCATGATCAGCTTCATGTCCGGATACTTGTCGACCAAGGCGTTGGCCTGATTGTAGCTCTCCTCGGACTGGTCGTTACCGTAGACGGTGTCGAGCAGTTCGAGCTTGGCGTATTTCGGATCCTTCAGGGCTTCCTTCATGGCGGCGATCCAGGCGTTCTGGTTGGCCGCGTCGGGAGAGGCCGAAAGGATGGCGAACTTGCCGCCGTCGGCGCCGAGGATCGACAGGGTCATGTCGGCCATGACCTTGCCGATGTCGTTGAAATCGACCTGGGCGACGAATACGTCTTCGCCCTCGGACGAGGGGATCGGCGAATCCCAGGTCACGACCTTGATGCCCTTGGCCTGCGCCGCCTTTGCCGCCGGCACGATCTGGTCTCCCGAATTGTTGGAGATCATGATCGAGGCGACGCCCTGCGTCGTGGCGTTGGTGGTGATTTCGATCTGGCCGGCGACGCTGTTTTCCGGAGTCGGGCCGAGGAACTGCAGCGGCTTGGAGTTGCCGAGCTCCTTTTCCGCTTCCAGAGCCCCTTGATGGGCCTGATCGAAGGGCAGGATGCCGAGGAACTTCGGCAGGAGCACCATGTCGAGCGCCTTGCCGGGCATGACGTCGCCCGCCATGGCCGCGCCATGCTGCATCGATAGGGCCAGCGCCAGTGCGGCGGTGGCGAGAAGATATTTTCTCATGTCTCTCTCCCTTTCCACTTGTTGCTTATCGTTTGCGCCATGTTCGGAACCAGGACCGAGAGGATCAGCAGGGCTCCGATTACGCTCGTCTGGGTGTTGCCGGTAATGTTGGCGAGACCCATTCCGTTGCGAAGGTTCAGGATGACCAGGATCGAAAGGCCGACCCCCGCCAGGTTTCCCGAACCGCCGAAAATGCTGACACCACCGAGCAGGACGATGGTGATGATATCAAGTTCGAAGCCTTCGGCCATGTCCCCGCGCACCGAGCCGAGCCGGGCAGCGTAGAGGAGGCCGGCCAGCGCCGCGATCGTGCCGGAAGCCGCGAACAGGGTCATCTTGACCAGCCGCACGCGAACGCCGGAATAGCGGGCCGCCTGCATGTTGTTGCCGATCACATAGACGAGGCGCCCGAGCGCCGAATTGTGCAGGGTGATGGCGATCAGCACGAACAGAACCGCGAAGATGATGATCGAGATTGTCACCGGTCCGATCAGCGGCTGCTGCCCCAGCGTGTTGAACCACAGCGGGAAGCCGCCGATCGCGCGGTCCTCGACGAAGATGCGGGCAATGCCGCGATAGCCGATCAGCCCGGCCAGCGTCACCGCGAGCGACGGCAGCCCGACATAGGCCACCCAGAAGCCGTTGAAGAGCCCGGCCACGAGCCCCGAGAGGAGGCCGGCAATGATGCTGAGGGGCAGCGGCACGCCGAGCTGGAAGAGCCAGGCCATGATGCAGGCGGAGAGCCCCATCACCGAGGCCACCGACAGGTCGATTTCGCCGTTGACGATGATCAGCGTCATGATCAGCGCGACGATGACCTTCTCGATCGACAGCTGAAAGAGGTTCACGATGTTGCCGACGCCGAGATAGTAGGGCGACTTCGTGATGTTCATGAAAACGATGACGACGAGGATGGCGAGGAGCAGTCCCTCCCAGCTCTTCAGGCGGCCGAGCGCGGTCATGGCGGCGCCTCCCCCTCGCCGGCTCGCGCCGCCGCGGTCTGCCTGGCGACGAGTTTGAGGTCGGCGCGTCCCCACAGGGCGCGAAGGCGCTGCAGGATGATGGCGTCGCTGGCGACGGCGAGAAGGATGAGCATGCCGAGGAGCGCGTCGCGCCAGAACTCGCTGATCTGCAGACGGAACAGGCTCTGCTCGAGAATGCCGATCATGATGGCGCCGAGCATGGCGCCGATCACTGTCCCCGAGCCGCCGAAGATATTGACGCCGCCGACGACGACCGCCGCGACCACCTGCAATTCGAGCCCCC
>JBDTLN010000197.1:0-5107 GCA_039934795.1 Bauldia sp.
CTGCCGCCACCGCGGCCGCGGGCTCGACGGGGGCGCCATCGGGTCCGACGGCGGGCACCACGTTCATGTCCGGCTTCTTGGCGTCGGGGCCGGCGTAGGTCGCTTCGAGGTCGATAATGTCGCGCAAAAGCACGTTCGCGGCGTTCAGCTCGTCGCGCCAGATGATGATGGCCTGGAAGGTGAGCGTATTTTCGCAGAGGCCCGCGATCATGGCCTCGCGGCCCGCCTCGATGCGCTTGGCGATGGCGATCTCGCCCTCGCGGGAGAGCAACTCGACCGAGCCCATCTCGCGGAGATACATGCGGACCGGATCGTCGGTGCGGTCGGTCGGCTCGCGGGCCGGCTTGGTGGCGACCGCCGTCGGCTGCGCCTCGGCGACCTCGGTGCCTTCCGGCTCGTCCTCGCCCTCCTCGGCCTCCTCGACCTCGTCGGTCTCGATGACGTTGATGCCCATCTCGGAGAGCTGGCCGAGGACGTCTTCGATCGTGTCGGACGAATTGACGTCGGAGGGCAGAACGCCGTTCAGCTCCTCATAGGTGACGTAGCCGCGCTTCTTCGCGACCTTGATCATCTTCTTGACGGCGGCGTCCGAAAGGTCGAGGAGCGGGCTGTCCTTGTCCGGGGTCTCGGCCTCGGGCGCCTCTTCGTTTTCCTTGACCTTGGTTGCCATTCTTACATCTCCGAAAGGCGGAAACGGCGCCGTTGTCGTCGCCACTCCGCCGCCTTGATCCGCTTCATGAACGCGTATTGCCGGGCGGCCGATACTGCCTGCCGCCCCTGTCCCCGTTCCGGTCCTTGTCTAGCGCCGCAGTCTTAAGCCACGCCTAACCCTGACCGGCAAGCCCTCCGCCTGTCGTTTGCTTTCCCGCCTCTGCCGTCACGAGGTACGCACCTGGCGCCCCGATGAGGACCCGAACCCCTCGATCAAAGCTTCGGTACCCTCGCTTCTGGCAAGCTGGTTCTGAATGTCGACAAGACGCGCCAGATTCGCTTCGCTCGGCACATTGGCCAGCGCAATCTCGGCGTCCTTGAGCTCCCTATTTAACGTTTGCTTGCGCCGCTGCAAGGTCAAAGCCTGCAACCAGCCGCCTTCGGCGTCGGTATCGGAGTTTGCGGCAAGCGCCGGCCAGTAGCCGGAAGCCGCAATCTGCGCGTCAAGTCGCGGCAGAAGGGCTGAAAACCGGCCATTTTCGAGGGATCTGCGGAGGCTCGCCGCGTCGCCCTCCTCGCCGCCGGTCGCATGGCTGAGCACCGCTGCGGCAAGGGCGGCGAGCTCGGGATGGCCGAATTCTAGGCCGGCGAACTCATCGAGATGGCGGTGAAGGAGGTCGGGATGGTTGACCATGGTCACCACCAGCACCGCCTCGCGGAGCGGCCAGGAGGCCCGGCCGGCAAGGAGCGGCGAGCGCTTCAGGCGCTCGGAGACCGGGAGCGGACCCCCGCTGCCCTGGGGCCGGCCCGGGCCCCTGCCCTCGCCGCGGCCCCTGCCCTCGCCGCCGCGCCGCCAGCCATCCGGCTCGCGCGACGCGAAGGAGCGGCGTTCATTGCGCCGCTCCGGTACTGGGAAGAAGGCGGCGACCCGCTCCTGAAAAGCCTGGAGATAATGGCGGCGGACGCTTTCGTCCTGGATGGTGCGGGCGATGTCGCGAAGCCGCGCCTCAAGGGCGGCGCGGCGCTCCGGCGTGTCGAAGACCCCTGCCTCGGTCTCCCGCGCCCAGATCATCTCGACCAGCGGGCGCGCCGCGGCGATGACGCCCTGCATCGCCTCCGTGCCAGCGGCGCGGATGAGATCGTCCGGGTCCTGCCCGCCGGGAAGGAGCGCGAAGCGGACACTCTTGCCGGGCAGCAGGAGCGGCAGAGCGAGGTCGACGACGCGGGTAGCGGCGCGCAACCCCGCCCCATCGCCGTCGAAGCAGAGGATCGGCTCATCGGCCATCCGCCAGAGGATTTCGAGCTGGCGCTCGGTGAGCGCCGTGCCGAGCGGCGCGACGGTGTGGCCGAAGCCGGCGCCGACCATCTGGATGACATCGACATAGCCTTCAACGGCGATGACCGTGCCGGCGTCGTGGGCGGTCTTCCGCGCCTCGGCACCATTGTAGAGGAGCGAGCCCTTGTGGAAGAGGTCGGTCTCCGGCGAGTTGAGATATTTCGCCGGCACATCGGCCGACAGCGCCCGGCCGCCAAAGCCGACGATGCGGCCGCGGAAATCGGTGATCGGGAACATCACGCGGTCGCGGAAGCGGTCGAAGGAGACGGGGATGTCGTCGCCGGCGATCAAGAGGCCGGCCTCGATCATCTGCTCCTGGGTGACGTTCTTGCCGGCGAGGTGCTCCTTCAGCGCGCTGCGGTCCGGCCGAGCATAGCCGACGCGGAAGCGGCGCTGGAGATCGGCCGGAAGGCCTCGGTTGGTCAGGTAGCCCCGGGCATTGGCGCCGGCGCGGGACTGCAGGCTCTCCTCGAAAAAGGCGGCAGCCATGTCGAGGACTTCGTAGAGGCTCGCCCGCTCCTTCTCCCGCGCCTCGGCCTGCGGGTCGCGCGCCGGCATCGGCACGCCCGCCTCGCCGGCGAGTTTTTCGACCGCATCGGGAAAGGTGAGCCCCTCGGTCTCCATGAGGAAGGTGAAGATGTCGCCGTTCTTGCCGGCCGAGAAATCGAACCACTTGCCTTTCTGGTCATTGACGAAAAAGGACGGCGTCTTCTCGGCGTTGAAGGGCGACAGGCCGGCGAACTCCCGGCCCTGCTTCCGCAACTTCACGCGCCGCCCGACGACCGCCGAGGCCGGGAGGCGCTGGCGGATTTCGTCGAGGAAGGAGGGCGGGAAGCGCATGTGATTCGGGTGCCGCGGGCGGTGGGGCGGGAGTATAGGGCCGGCGGACGTGTGTGCGGAGGGACGGAGGGTTGTCCCGGTTATCCACAGGGCAGAGCTACCAGCCCCGGCGTCAATCCTGCGCGCGGGCGCTGTGTCTGACCGGCAGAATCGCCACTTCTCCGCGTTCGCCGTCGATTTCATGAAAGAGCAGGTAGGGGTGGGGCAAGACGCTGAACACGCGGATTCTCTTGTTTGCATTAGGACGCCCTATCGCAGGGTGTCCGTCGATGAGGGCCGCGGCTGATTCTATCCGGCGGACAATCGCGTTTGCCACCGACGGATCGCGCTGCCGTCGGCTGGGGCTGCCTCGCGGGGATGGAATCTGCTGCTTCATCGCCCCTCCTCCTTCTCCCCTTCCGCGCCGCCCTGCCCCACATTGCGGCCCTTGTCCCGCGCCTCCGCCTTCGACCGTGCGGCGTAAAGTTTGCCGGTTTCGGTCATGATCACGACGAGGACTGAGCCGGTCCAGCCGAAGGTGAAGAGGCCGGAGATGGCGATGACCGGGCCGACGAGGCGCCAGTCGTCGGGGAGAAGCATGTTGCCCTCGCCGAGGGTCGTGTAAGCCTCCAGCACATAATAGTAGGCGTCGCGGAAGTTCTTGAGGATGCCGAGCTGGATGAGCGGCACGGTCCACAGCAGCGTCTCGGCGAAGTGGATGAAGACGAGGAGGGCGATGGTGGAACCGGTGAGCAGGCCGGCCCGCCAGCGCGGCGTCAGCGGCGTGTAGAAGGCGTAGTGGCTGGAGAAGAATTTTGCGATCTGGGCGAGACACCAGCCGTGGATGACGATGATCGGGACGAGGACGAGCGTGGCAAGGCCGAGCTCGACCAGCGGGTTGACGACATCGACCATCGTTTCGGTGGAAAAATTCGGCTCCATGGGTGGACTCCGGGCTGAAGCGCGGCGGGAGACTGACGAAAGCGAGCCGCCGAACGGAACACGCGGCCGCCCCTTGGCAATTCGCTAATTTCTGCATGGTATTGGCATGACCTTCCTGACTTGTGGAGGGTCATTGGACATGACGCGCCTGATCGCAGCCGCCCTTCTTGCCGCAGCCCTCGCCGTCCCGGCCGTTGCCGCGCCGTCGCGGATCGTCATCCTCCGCCATGGCGAGAAGGCCGACGCCTGGAAACTCTGCGCCACCGGCGACCAGCGCGCCGCGGCGCTGGCGGCGATCGATCTCGGCAAGGGCGCCGCCAGCTCGCTATTCGCCAATGGCGCGCCCGACGCCATCATGGCGACCACCCTCCATACGCTCGAACTCGTCGCGCCGGCGGCGGCATCCTGGGCGGCGCCGATCATCCTCTGGTCGGCCGTACCGACCCCCGGCATGGACAAGGCGACGTTCACCGATGCGGTCAGCGCGCGGACGCGGGAGGCCGTCGCCGATCTCCTTCAGAACCCGCGCTGGAATGCAAAGACCGTGGTGATGGTCTGGGAACACGACCACATCGCCAGCGCCAAGCTCGACACAGCCAACCCGGATACTCCGGTGACGCTCTACCGGCTCCTCGGACTAGACGCGTTTGCCGACGTGCCGGCGACGTGGCCCGGCGAAAACTACGACTATTTCCTCGATGTCCGCATCGACCCGGCGACCGGCAAGCCGACAGAAGTCGACGTCATCCGGCAAGACTTTCCGGCGCCCTATGGCGACGTGCCGTCGAACGAATGGGGCAAGCCGAACGGGCTGACCGCGGCGAGCGGCTGCGAGCACTGAGTTGGGGCGTGCGCCAAGCCGCTGACAATCAGGCGCCGAGGACCTTCTTCACCGCGACGCTGGCTTTGGCGAAATCCATGCGGCCGGGATAGGCAGCCTTCAGCGCCGCCATGACCTTGCCCATGTCCTTCGGCCCCGTCGCGCCGAGCTCTTCGACGATATCGGCGATGGCGCCTTCCATCTCGGTCTCGGCGATCTGCGCCGGGAGGAAGGCCTCGATGAAGCCGATCTCGTCGCGCTCCTTCGTCGCCAGCTCGGCGCGGCCACCCTTGTCGTAGAGCTCCGCCGATTCCTGACGCTGCTTGATGAGCTTCTGGAGAATGCCGAGGATCGCATCGCCGGGGAGCGGCGGCTTGCCCTCGCCGCGCGCCGCGATGTCGGCGTTCTTGATCGCCGCGGCGACCATGCGCAGGGTCTCGAGGCGCAGCTTGTCGCCGGCCCGCATGGCGTTCGTCGTGGCGGCCGTGATTGCGTCGCGCATGGGGTCCTCTTGAAGCGTCGGGCGGCCACCATAGGGT
>JBDTLN010000198.1:0-5105 GCA_039934795.1 Bauldia sp.
ACTTGCCGGCGTTCTCTTCGCCCTTGTCACCGTCGAGGAAGATGTGCTGTGTGAAGCGCATTTTCATTGCGAACATGGCCGTATTAGATATAAATGCGCAATATCATGGCGCAAATATCCACATGGAGGGCGTGATATGGCCAAAACAAATCTCGACCGTATCGACCGCAAGATCCTCGACACGCTCCAGGCCGATGGCCGGTTGAGTAATGTCGATCTCGCCGAGCGAGTCGCCCTCTCGCCCTCCCCGTGCCTCCGCCGCGTAAAGCGGCTCGAGGAAGACGGCGTCATCACCGGCTATCGGGCGGTGCTGGATCGCAAGGCCCTCGGTCTCGGCCTCACCGTCTTCATCGAGATCAAGGCGGGAAAGCACAACCGCGACAACGCGGCGGCGCTGCAAAAGGCCCTGCTCGAGTTTCCCGAGATCGTCTCATGCCACGTCGTGTCAGGCAGCGCCGACTTCCTGTGCGAGGTGGTCGTTCCGGACCTCGAAAGCTATGAGCGGCTGATGATGGACAAGCTTCTCGCCCTGCCGAACATCGAGGACATCCGGTCCTTCTTCGCAATACGAACGGTGAAGACAGGCGCGCCGCTACCGCTCACTCACCTTGCCTGAGCGCGGCCCGCCAGCCGGTCGATTGCGATCAGCAACAGGCCGACGATGGCGAAGAGGATCGTCATACCGAGCATGTTGAGGAGCGTGCGGGGATAGCCGAGTTCGGGCACCGACAGGAACGGATACGGATACCAGGCCGCAGCAGGGTACACCGCCATCGTGATCGCGCCGCGGACCAGAGCGTAGGCGCCATAGGCGAGCGGAAAGATCAGCATCGGCAGCACGTCCGGGAAGCGGAGCGTCTTCTTCGGCACGACGGCAAGCCAATAGAGGAAAAAGAGCGGCGGCATGACGTAGTGGAGGCCGGCATCGGCGACGAATTGCAGGCCGACCGGTTTCCACAGGTGACGAAGCACGAAGAAATAGATGAGTCCGGTCACACCGATATAGAGGGCGATCGCGGTAGCCACCCGCGGCTCTGCGAAAAAGCGCCCCCACGAGGAGCGCGGCGCAAGCGCCGCAAAGCCGGTCACCAGGGCGCAGAAGATGTTGCTGAGAATAGTGAAGTAGCTGAAAAAGTTGACGATGCTGGTCAGCATCGTGGGGTGGTAGTCGGGGTTTGCGATATTGTTGCCGCTGACGATCAGCCAAAGCTGAAGGATCAGCGCGGCCGAGGCGACTATCGCGACAATGGCGGCAAACGGGCGTGCCATCCGTTCCCACTTCCTCCGGTTCAGGCCGCCGTCAATTTCTCCATGACGTCGTCGGATACCTCGAAATTCGAATAGACCGCCTGGACGTCATCGTCCTCATCGAGAACGTCCAGAAGCTTCATGAGGCTCGCCGCCTTCTCCTCGTCGAGATTTGCCTTGGTCTGCGGCCGCCAGACGGACTTTACCGTCTCCGCCTCGCCGAGGGTGGCTTCCAGCCGTTTGGCGACGTCGCTGAGGTCGGTGAAGGTCGTGCTGACGAAATGTCCGTCCTCATCGCTCTCCACATCCGAAGCGCCGGCATCGATCGCCGCCTCCAGCACCTGGTCCGCGGTGCCGGCCTTCAGCTTGTAGTGGATTTCGCCGATGCGATCGAAGAGGAACGCCACCGAGCCGGACTCGCCGAGGACCCCGCCATATTTGGAGAAACAGGAGCGCACCGCGCCAGCCGTGCGGTTGCGGTTGTCGGTCAGCGCCTCGACGATCATCGCGACGCCGCCCGGACCATACCCCTCGTAGCGGATCGTTTCGAAATTCTCCGCACCGCCGCCAACCGCCTTCTTGATGGCGCGCTCGATATTGTCCTTCGGCATGTTTTCCGCCCGCGCATTCAGAATGGCGAGACGGAGGCGCGCATTCATCTTCGGGTCGGGCGTGCCGGTCTTGGCGGCGACGAAGATTTCCCGCGCCAGCTTGGAGAAGTTCTTCGCCCGGCGGGCGTCGGCGGCGCCCTTCCGGTGCATGATGTTCTTGAACTGGGAATGTCCGGCCATGGCCCACCGCTGGCTGAAGAACGACAAGAAAAACGGCCCGCGCACCTCACGGCGGCCGCCGTCATCCTCGCGTGAACAATCGGCGGCCTTATACGTCCATGGCGATGCGAAAGGAAGAGTCGCCCGGCGCCGCCAGACCCCCGTTCTGCAACCGTTCCAGCCAGTCGACGATCGCCGCACCGACGATGGCGACGAGGGAACCGGCGATCAGCCAGTGACCCTGGCCGGGGATCACCAGATGCTCGGCCTGGTAGAGGCGCGCCAGTTCGAGGGGAACGGACGGCGGCACAATCCGGTCGGTGTCGCCGCTGACGACGAGCACATGCCGCCGCACTGTTGTCCCCGGCACCTCGGCCCGGCCGAAGATCGGCGCCCGGAGCGCCCGGCCCGACTCCGCGCCGAATTCGCCGAGGATTTCCTCCCGCTCGGCAACCGAAAGGTCGTGCAGGACCAGCGTTCGGATCACGGACTTGCCCGGCTTGACCGGTTGGCCGCGCAGGATGCCGGGGATCATCGGCAGCGTATTCAGCATGGCGCGCGGGCTTGGGCGAAGCGCCGCACCCGGCCATGACGAGACGAGAACCGCCCCGGCACAATCCGCCGTCGCCCTCAGATGCTGGGCCAGCAGGCCGCCGAGGCCGTGGCCTACGATCACGGGTGGCCGCTCGAGGCCGACGCAGACTTCGCCCAGCATATCGAGGTAGTCGGCAAGTTCGAGTTCGCCGAGCCGGTCACCGTCCGACGGGCTGTGCCCGGGCAGCACCGGCGCCCGGCAATCGTAGCCGGCGGCGCGAAAATACTCCGTCCACGGCGCCAGATGCGCCTTGCCGGAAAAAGCCCCGTGAATCAGAAGCAGCGGTGGCCGCATGGTGAATCGCCCCGCCGCGATCCTAGCACGGCAGGCTCGGCCTCCTTAAGCCGCGGATCATTTCCAGAATGACGGCAATGTCTCTTGGAGGACGCCGCCAATGCTGAGCGGCGCCACGGCCGTGGCAAGCCCGGTTCCCTCGTCGACCTCGACGGCGATGCCGGAAAGGGTGGCGGGGCCATCGGCAGGCGAGAAGCGCTCGCCGGGAGTCTTTTTCAGGAACCGGCGGAGCGGTTCCTCATGGTCCATGCCGATCACCGAATCGTAGTCGCCGCACATGCCGACATCCGTCTGGAAAGCCGTGCCGTGCGACAGGATGCGGGAATCAGCCGTTGGCACATGCGTATGTGTGCCGACCACGAGTGTTACCTTGCCGTCCAGATGGTGTCCGAGGGCCTGTTTCTCGCTGGATGCCTCAGCGTGGAAGTCGACGATGATTGCGTCGGCCTGCTCGCCGAGCGGACAGGCGGCGACCTCCCGCTCGATCGCGGCAAACGGGTCGTCCATCGGCTCCATGAACACTCTACCCATTGAATTAATTACGAGAATCCGCGCGCCGTTGCGCGCCGTGAACAGTCCCGCGCCACGTCCCGGCGCCCCCGGCGGATAGTTGATCGGCCGCAGGAACCGCTCCTGGCGCTGCGCAAAAACCAGCGCTTCCCGCTGGTCGAACGCATGATTCCCGCTTGTCACAACGTCAGCGCCGGCATCAAGGACCTGACGCAAGATGTCCTCGGTAATGCCGAAGCCGCCCGCCGCGTTCTCGCCATTTACTACAACGAAATCAAGCCGATAGGTGGCGACCAGCCCGGGGAGCCTCTCGACCACGGCGCTCCGGCCGCTCCGGCCGACGATGTCGCCGAGAAAGAGAATGCGCATGAGGAGAAGCCTCTAAGTCTTGACGAAATCAAGCGTCTCGCGCTCGGTGACGATCCAGTCGAGCCGCATATCGTGGGGCTCGGCCGGGATCTCCGTTACTTCCTGCACGGAAAAGGCCAGTCCGATCAACTGCGGCCTCTGCCCGCCGGCCAGAAGCCCGGCGATCGCCTTGTCGTAATATCCCTTGCCATAGCCTATCCGGTGACCGGCCCGATCGAAGCCGGCAAGGGGGGTAAGAATCACGTCCGGACGCACTTCGGACGCGTGTGAAACGGGTTCGGACAGGCCGAAAACACCAGCGGCCAGCGCTGATTCCGAATCCCAGAACAGGAAACGCAGCTCCCGGCGATCGAAAATCCTCGGCAGCGCCAGATCGATCCCCTCCCGCCGCAAACGCTCCATGAGATGCCGGGGATCGACCTCGCTCCGGATCGGCCAGTAGCCGGCAACGACGTTTGGCTTCGCGGCGATGACGAGGGCCAGCGCACGCTCGGCGATGGCGGCGGAACCCGAAGACCGGGCGTCGGAGTCGAGCGCGTCGCGCCGGGCCAGGGCCGCCTGACGCAGCGCCGCCTTCCGGGTCGCGTTGTCTTGAATGGAATCCATCAGGTGGCGAGAGTGAGAAAGCGAAAAGCGAAGCCGCGATGGTCGGTGGAGGGTCGATCCCGGAGACCTACAGCGTAGGTGGGCGCCGTGTACGCGGGCCCACGGGCCCGCACAGGGACAGCTCCCTTTAGGATCGATAAGCCCCGGGGATACGTGTCTCCTGCCGGACCTCGCAGCTTCGCCAAGTCAAATATAGGGCCGGCCTCCCCTCAAAGCCAGCACCGCCAGCCAGCGGTAGTGGGCCATTTTCATAAGGAAGCGCAATTTCGCGCTGGCCGCCTTTGACCATGATCCCCATAGTTTCAGCCTGGGCGCTCTTGTCAAAGCATCCCTGATCCTCGGCGCGGCAATCATCGTCGCGGCTTGGGTCAAGGTCTATTTCAGGCCGTTCATATGCTCTCGATCGATTCCAGATTTGGGCCGACGGTGGATAAATGCCGACCTTGAAAACGATCAAAACTAAGGTCCTGGAGGTAGCCTTTCTGGATGAAGGCCCCGCAACGGGCTGGCCAGCTGTTCTTTTGCATGGCTTCCCGTACGACATCCACGCCTTTGACGAGGTCGTGCCGCGCTTGGTACAGGCGGGCGCACGCGTGATCGTGCCTTATCTGCGCGGCTTCGGGCCAACGCGCTTCCTGTCCAAGGATGCCATGCGAAGTGGGCAACAGGCAGCCTTTGGCCAGGACGTGGTTGATCTCCCGGAGGACCAAACC
>JBDTLN010000199.1:0-5102 GCA_039934795.1 Bauldia sp.
GTAGATGTCGTCGCCCTCGATGATCACGTCGCCGAGATTGACGCCGATACGGAGCGTGATGCCGGTAACCCCGGCCTCGGCCCTGACGGCGCGCTGGATAGCGAGGGCGCAGTTGACGGCGTCGACGACGCTTTGAAACTCGACCAGCGTGCCGTCGCCGATGAGCTTGACGACGCGCCCCCGGTGCCGGGCGACGGCCGGATTGAAGATCGCGTCGCGATGGCGCTTCAGCGACGAAAGCGTCCCCGCCTCGTCGGCGCCCATCATCTTCGAATAGCCGACCACATCGGCGGCAAGAATCGCCGCCAGCCGCCGGTTGGTATGCTCGCCTTCCGCCATGGCGGGGAGTCGTATGGGATCATGCGAGGCGGCGCCAGCGGGCAACTGCGCCCGCCCGTCGTCGGTGCGTCTATGCCGCCCTCTGCAGCCGTTGCGCCATCTGGTCGCGAATGTGACGCGCCAACTCGGCGGCAAGCGGCGTCGCGCCGGTATGCGGCAAATAGAGGTTGACCGAGAAGGCCGGCAGCTTCGGCAGTCCGCTTTCCGTGCCGAGAACCTGCAGGTGGCCGGGCACCGTCGGGGCGATCAGCGCCGCCACGGCAAGGTCGGCCTCTATGGTGGCGAGAATCGGCTCGAGGTTGCTGATCTCGCAGACGCCCTGCCAGTCGCGGCCGGCCTTGGCGAGGGCCTTCACGATCGCCGGACGGAAAGCGCAAGTCGGGCCGCCGGTCGACAGCGGCAGGGGATCGCGCTCGGCGGCGTTGCCGCCGGGCGTCCCCACCCAGACTAGCGGCGCTACGAACAGCACCTCGCCGTGCGGGCCGGGCTCCGGCTCCGTCGTCATGGTCAGGTCCACCCGACCCTCGTCGAGCAATTCGAGGAGCCGCGTGCTCGTCTCGCAGATCAGCGAAACACGGACACGCGGCCACGCCTGATAAAATCGCCTGAGGATCGGCGGCATGTACGGGCGCACGATGTCGATCGGGATGCCGAGCCTGACTTCGCCCGCAAAGTCGGGCGCCGTCATCGTCGCCCACACCTCGTCGTTCATCGCTAGCAGGCGGCCGGCCCGCGCCTGCAGCCTTTCGCCCGCCGGTGTCAGCGTCAAACCGCGCCGGCCGCGCTCGAACAGGCGCTGGCCGAACTGCTCTTCCAGCCGCTTTACCTGCTGGCTCACGGCGGCCTGGGTGAGATTGAGGAGACCGGCCGCCCTTGTCATGCCGCCGGTCTCGGCGACCGCGGCGAAAGCGCGGAGGAGGGCAGTGTCGATGTTGCGCGGCATGGCAACCTCAGCATAAGGGATCGTTATCGGAGATATAATAGACATTCGTTTCCATTATGCAATCTGCACGCATAGCTTCCTCACCAGCGAACAGGAGGCTTCCCATGTCCCAGATGCCCACCATGACCGACTTCACCGTCGCTTCGGCCCCGCCGCAGGTTGCCGCGACCGCGCGAAACCGCATCCCGGCGGTGTTCGCTGCCATCGGTTCCGCCTTGCAGCGGCGGCGCGATGCCTGGCGCTTCTATCGCATGGCGGCCGCCGACCCGCGCATCTTCCAGGACATCGGCGTTGGGCGCGGCGAAGCCGAGCACGCGATGCGATGCGGGCGACCGTCGGCGACTACCCGCTGAGAGGCGCGGTCGGTATCGGAGGCCCGGCAAACGGGGTGTGCGCTGCTAGCGCGGCAAATGTTGCCAGCCGAAGCAGGCGACCCTCACGGCAACTCCCGCCGCCGATCCAGCGCGCCCTTCACCCTGACATCCTCAGAGTGCCGCCGGCAGGGCCACGGCAGGCACGCCGACGCCATCACCTATCCGTAATCGCGGTCCTGCCAGTTGCCGAGCGGCGCGTCGATGGTCCAGACGACGCCGGCCGGCGCGTATGACACGCTGACGGCGGCGTCGAGTTCCACCGCCAGGACGCCCTCGATCAGGCGCGACCCAAAACCCTTTCGCGACGGCGGCTTCACTGGCGGGCCGCCGCTCTCCTGCCAGGTAAGGATCAGCCGGGGCGCGCCGCCCGTTGAATCCTCGGTCCGCCACGTGACGGCGATGCGGCCGTCGGCGACCGACGATGCGCCATACTTGGCGGCGTTGGTGGCCAGTTCATGCAACGCCAGCGACAGCGAGAAGGCCGAGCGCCGCGAAATCCGCTGGGAGGGTCCACCGATCTCGATGCGCTCACCGCCGGTCGCCCGGAGTGCGCTCGAGACGACGTCCTCGATATTGGCGCCGGCCCAGCGGGCGCCGGTCAGGATATCCTGCGCCGCGGACATGGCCTGCAGCCGCGCCGCGAACGAGTTCCGGGCATCGGCAAGATCGACGTCGTCCTTGAAAGTCTGGTTGGCGATCGACTGGACCATGAGGAGGAGGTTCTTCAGCCGGTGGTTCATTTCGCGGGCGATGAGCTCGCGATGGTCCTCGGCTTGCTTGCGCGCCGTGATGTCGACCGCCGCGCCGGGGAAACGGGTCGGCACGCCGGCCGCATCGTGAAAGCAGTGGCCGCGCGCCACCACCCAGCGCACCGAACCGTCGCGCGTCGTCAGGCGATATTCCGCCTGGAAGGCGCCGCCGGTTCTCAGCGCGTCGTCGATCATGGCGCGCACGCGCACGCGGTCGTCCGGATGAATGCCGTTGATGAACGCCTCCGCCGGGACACCTTCCGCCGAGCGCGCCGGATCGACGCCCGAGGCCGCGGCGAACCGCTCATCGGCGAAGACGCGATCCTCCGGCACATGCCAGTCCCAGGTTCCCACCAGCCCGGAAGACAACGCCAGCTTGACACGCTCCTGGTTGGCGCGAAGGTTTTCGAAAGCCTGATGCTGGTCGGTGACGTCATGGCAGACGACGAGGACGCCGCCGACGCCGGTCGCCGCCGTCTCGTCGTCGATCGGGCTGAAACTATAGGTCCACCAGACATCCTCGCGCTTGCCATGGCGGGTGACCGGAACGAGCTGGTCCTCGTGCCATGTCGCGCCCTCGCCATTCATGACGTAGGTGATCTGCGGGCCGATGGTCTCCCAGATTTCCTCCCAGCATTCGCGGCCGCGCTGGCCGAGGGCCGAAGGATGCCGCTCCGGCCCCATCGTCGCGCGATAGGCGTCATTGTAGAACTGGATGAGCTCCGGGCCCCACCAGATGAACATCGGATACTCTGTGGTGAGGAGAATGCGGACCGTAGTCCGCAGGCTCTGCGGCCAGGCCTCCGCCGGCCCGAGCGGCGTCGCCGCCCAGTCACAGGCGCGCATCAGCGCGCCCATTTCACCGCCGCCCGAGAAGAAATCCCGCCTGAGTGTCACTTTCGCGCTGCACTTCCGCTGGAATACGTCCGGCCGAAGGTCGCAGCCGGGCGTCGATCATCCGGCAGAGAAAATACTTGACCCCGGCCGACAAATCCACCCGCGGGCCTGGCTCGAAAACGGCTATCCGAGGCGGGCCGGGCGGAGATCGGCCTTCACATGAACTCCCGCCGTAAATCCAGCGTGCCCTTGACCCCGACATCGTCATAGTGCCGCTTCAGCCAGGCCGCCGCCGCGTCGCGCCCGGCCGCGTGCAGCTCGGTGAAGAAGGCCCAGCTGGTGTCCATCTTGGAGGACGCCGTGTGGTCGGCGAGCGCCTTGGTGGCGTCGATGCGGTGCAGGCGGTTGGAGCGGTAGGTGTCCTTCTTCAGCCGGTTCTCGTCCATCAGCCGGTTGACGAAGTCGATGGCGCGGAATTCGCGGAGCAGCGACTCGTTGAAGGTGATCTCGCCGACGCGCTCCATGATCTCGTGGCCGGTCACCGGCACCTCATCGCGGCGGATCGGGTTGACCTGGACGAGGAGAATGTCCTCCGACACCGTCGAGTCGAAGAACGGGAACAGCGCCGGGTTGCCGGTAAAGCCGCCATCCCAGTAGGCCTCGCCGCCGATCTCGACCGCCTTGAACAGCCACGGCAGGCACGCCGAGGCCATCACCGCGTCGGCGGTCACCTCGTCGCCGGAGAAGATGCGGATCTTGCCGTCGCGGACATTGGTCGCCGAGATGTAGAGGCGAAGGCCGTGATTGGCGCGCACCTTCTCGAAATCGACCAGCTCGTCGAGGAGGTCGCGGAGCGGATTGATGTTGAGCGGGTTGAACGTATAGGGCGAGGTGAAGTTGACGAAGTCCTGGAAGACCGAGAGCCCGGGAAGGGGCGGCAGCTTCCAGAACGACAGGATCGGCCCCAGAATCTTGCCCATCGAGCCGCCGAGGCCGCTGTCGCTGACGCCCTTCCAGAATTCCATCAGGCGCTCGCGGGCGCCGTCCGCCCCGCCGCGCATGAAGCCGTCGGCGAGTACCACCGCGTTCATCGCCCCGGCGCTGGTCCCCGAGATCGCCTCGATGTCGAGGTTGATGGTCTTCATCTCGGGCGCCGGCTTCCGCTCGCGCCGCCGCGCCACGGCAGAGGTCAGGCGCCCGGCCATGCCGGCAAGGCCGTTCTTCTTCGGCGGCTGGTCGGTCACTGCGCCGTCCAGCCGCCGTCGATGGGCAGCACCGCGCCGGTGATCTGCGCCGCCGCGTCGGTGGTCAGGTACAGCGCCATCGCCGCCACCTCTTCGACGGTGACGAACTGGCGCGTCGGCTGGGCGGCGAGGATCACGTCGTTGATCACCTGCTCCCGGGTCAGGCCGCGTGCCTTCATCGTGTCGGGGATCTGCTTCTCGACCAGCGGCGTCCACACATAGCCGGGCGCGATGGCGTTGACCGTGATGCCGAAGGTCGCCAGCTCCAGCGCCACCGTCCGGGTGATGCCGGCGACGCCGTGCTTGGCGGCGATGTAGGCGACCTTGAACGGCGAGGCGACCGAGGCGTGGGCGCTCGCCGTGTTGATGATGCGGCCCCATTTCTTCTTCTTCATCGCCGGCACCGCGGCGCGGATGGCGAGGAACGTCGCCGAAAGATTGATGGCGATGATCTGGTTCCACTTGTCGATCGGAAAATCCTCGACCGGCGCGACATGCTGGATGCCGGCATTGCTGACGGGTTTCGGCCGCCGGCGGTTGGTCGCTGGCGGCGAAGGGAGACGGTGAAATCCTGCACGATGTTCGCCGTCGCGGCGGACGGGTCCGAGGTGATCAC
>JBDTLN010000200.1:0-5091 GCA_039934795.1 Bauldia sp.
GCTTGGCGACCGGCACGCCGGCACCGGCGACGACAAAGGCCGAGGCGGTCGAGATGTTGAAGGTGTGCGAGCCGTCGCCGCCGGTGCCGACCACGTCGATCGCTTCCGGCGGTGCCGCGACGCGCAGCATCTTGGCGCGCATCGTCGCCACCGCGCCGGCGATCTCGTCGACGGTCTCGCCGCGGACACGCAGGCCCATGAGAAACGCGCCCATCTGCGACGGCGTCGCCTCGCCGGACATCATGACGTTGAAGGCGCTTTCCGACTCGCCGCGGGTCAGCGGCTTGCCGGAGGCGACCTTGCCGAGGAGGGCCTTGAAATCCGTCATCTGCTCATGCCCTTCAGGCGACGCGGCCGAGCGTCCGGTTGCGCTTGTTCCAGTCTTCGGCGATGTCGAGGAAATTCTTGAGGATGTGGTGGCCGTACTCGGAGGCGATGCTTTCCGGGTGAAACTGCACGCCGTGCACGGGATGGCTCTTGTGCATCACGCCCATGATCACCGCGTCGTCGCTGCCGGCGGTCACCTCCAGCACGTCGGGAACGGTCTCCGGCGCGATGGTCAGCGAGTGATAGCGCGTCGCCTTGAAAGTGTCGTTGATGCCGCGGAAGACGGAGCGCCCGGTGTGGCGGATCTCGCTGACCTTGCCGTGCATCAGCTTCGGCGCGCGTACCACCGTGGCGCCATAGACCTGCCCGATCGCCTGATGGCCGAGACAGACGCCGAAGATCGGGATGGTCGGGCCGGCCCGCTCGATCAAGGCGAGGCAGATTCCGGCCTCGTTCGGCGTGCAGGGACCGGGCGACAGCACAATCCCGTCCGGGTCCATCGCCAGCACCTCGTCGACCGCGATCTTGTCATTCCGCCGGACAACCAGCTTCGCCCCCAGCTCGCCGAGGAAATGGACGAGGTTGTAGGTGAAGGAGTCGTAGTTATCGATGACCAGAATGGACACGGTTTCTAGCTCGCCCGGCGATCGTCAGAATTTCCCTTGCGGCCCTTTTGGGGCCCTAGTCCTCTCTCATTTTGCTGGCCGGGATGCAATGCCGGCGGCAACGGTCGGGCCTTGTTCCACCACCACAATTGGGCGATGAAATTGGGGCCCGGCCGTTCCGCGGAGCCGAAAGGAATGCGAATGTTTCAACGGTTACGCCGTCTCGTGCTCGTCAGTACAGGAGCCGCATCCTTCCTGGCGGCCGCGATAGTCGGCGTCCTGGCCTATCCCGACCCGCTCTATGGCTATCGCGTGACCGAAGGTCGGCTGAGCCTCCTGTCGGACCAGCCCTTCGATGCCGCGAAGGGCCGCGCGGTCCTGGCCGACATCGAACGACGGCTCGCCTTCGCTCCGCCGGCAATTGTCGATCCGGACAGCACCTATCGCATCTTCGTATCGAATTCGGAGTGGCGGCGCCGGCTCACATTCCTGTGGAGTTATGGTGCCGGCGGGGTCAACTACTATCCGATCGCCGGCAGCGTCTTCTTGCGGCAGGCCGACATCGACCGCGACCGGCTGATTCGCTGGGACGGTTCCGACGTGCCGCTGCCGCGCAGCCTTGCCTACTATGGCGGCCAAGAAATCGGCCACAGCCTCATCGGCAAGCGGATTGGAGCGAGAGCAAACTGGCGGCTGCCGGCGTGGATTCGCGAGGGCGTCGCCGACTATGTCGGTTTCGGTGGTGAAGTGGACATCGAGGCTTTGACGCGGCAGTTGCGTGCCGGCGACCGGGAGCTGGACCCAAAAGCCTCGGGCCTCTATGCCCGATACCGCCTGCTTGTTACCTACCTGCTCAAGCGCGAGGGCTGGACGATTGACCGGCTGCTCGCGTCGAACCTTTCGCAGGCGGAAGCTGAGCGACGCCTGCTCGCAGGCGTGCCGGCTGACTGACGCGGCGGGAGAACAGGCTCGTCAGTCGGTGATCCTCAGATAGTCGCAGGCGACATACATCTCGTCCGGCTCCGGCCAGTAGAGAATGCTCGGGGCGTCCGGCTGGGTGCAGCTTGCGTTATCGCCGGGCTTCCCGGCGATGTCGGCGATGCGATAGCTCCAGGATGCGTTGCCGGGACTACCCGCCGGCCGCTCGAACGCCGCCACCCGCATCGGACTGCAGGGCTCGGATGGCTCTTGCGATTCAGCGTCCCAGCGCCCGCTGGCGGCATCCCAGTTGAAATGCAGCTCGTAGGTATTGACCGAGAGCGCGCATGTTCGGCCTTCCTTCCGGCGCATCACGTCAAGCAGCTGGTCCTCGCTCGCCGTGTCGCCCCTCTTGCAGACGGCCGCAAACGCCTCGATCAGCGCATTGATGTCGGCCTGCTGTTGCGGGTCACGATGGGCGAAGCGGTCGCGAAAGGCCTCCGCATCGAGGCCGGCCGGCGGCACACCGTCACGCCAGGCGCTGGCGAAAGCCTCGAGGCTGTCGCACTCGGACTTGGGAAACGCCTGAAGCCCGGCGGGATCCTTCTTCGTCACGACCATGCTGGTGAAGCGGCAGATCAGCGCCGTCCCGGCCGGCGGCTCACATTCGACGTAGAGGGCGTCATTGGCTTTCGTGTTCTGGAAAACGTCGCTGGTCGGGTAGGCCAGCGTCTCCGCGCCACGGGCGGACAACATCGTCGCTGCGAGGCAAAACGCGGCGACCGCAAGCGCCCGCACCGAAATCATTGCCCGCGGCCGACCCCGGAGGCGAACCGCACCGCCTCTTCCGCGGCGCGGAACAGGGCGCGCGCCTTGGCGACGCATTCCTCGTGCTCGCTCTCCGGCACCGAGTCGGCGACGATGCCGGCGCCGGACTGGACGTACATCTTGCCGTCCTTGACGATGGACGTGCGGAGCACGATGCAGGTGTCCATGGCGCCGTCGGCGGAGAAGTAGCCGACGCAGCCGGCATAGATGCCGCGTTTCTCCACCTCCAGTTCGTCAATGATCTCCATGGCGCGAACCTTCGGCGCCCCGGAGACCGTGCCGGCGGGGAAGCCGGCGGTGAGCGCATCGAGCGTGTCGCGGTCGGCGGGCAGGCGGCCGACGACGTTCGACACGATGTGCATGACGTGGCTGTAGAACTCGGTGAAGAACTTGTCGGTGACCTTCACCGAGCCGATCTCGGCGACACGCCCGACGTCATTCCGCCCGAGGTCGAGAAGCATCAGGTGCTCGGCGCGCTCTTTCGGATCGGCCAAAAGCTCGGCCGAGAGTTTCCGGTCTTCTTCCGTCGTCGCGCCGCGCCGCCGCGTTCCCGCGATCGGCCGGATCGTGACTTCGCCGTCGCGGACACGGACAAGTATCTCGGGGCTCGATCCGGCGACCGAGAAGCCACCGAAGTCGAGATAATAAAGGAACGGCGACGGGTTGACCCGGCGGAGCGCCCGGTAGAGCGCGAAGGGCGGCAGCGTGAACGGCGCCTCAAAGCGCTGCGACAGCACCACCTGGAAGATGTCGCCGGCGGCGATGTAGTCCTTGGCCTTCCGCACCATGTCGAGATAGCGCTCGCGCGGCGTGTTGGAGACCACAGGCACGTTGAGGTCGATCTCGATCGGCTCGGCCGACTTGTCGAGCGGCGTGTCCAGTGCATCGACCACGGCGGTGAGGCGATCGAGGGCGCGCGCATGGGCAAGGTCCGCCGACACACCGCTGGCCGGGCGCACCGGCGAGACGATGGTGATCTCGTCGCGCACCGCGTCGAATACGACAATGGCCGTGGGGCGGATGAGGATCGCATCGGGAAAGCCCAGCGGGTCCGGCTTCGGCGCCCCCAGCTCTTCCATCTGGCGCACCATGTCGTAGCCGAGATAGCCGAACACCCCGGCCGACATCGGCGGCAGGCCTTCGGGAAGGTGGATGCGCGACTCGTGGATCAGCCGGCGGAGCGCTTTCAGCGAAGGTTCGGCGACCGGTTCGTAGCGGTCCTTCCCGCCCTTCGGGTCGGCGTTGATCTCGGCCTTTTCGCCGAAGGCGCGGAAGACGAGGTCCGGCTCGATGCCGATGATCGAGTAGCGTCCGCGCACCGCGCCGCCCTCGACCGATTCAAGGAGAAAGCAGTTGGTCCGCCCGGCGGAGAGTTTCAGCATCGCCGAGACCGGCGTCTCGAGGTCGGCAACAAGGCGTGTCCAGACGACTTGCGCTTCGCCTGCCTCGTAGGTGCGCGCGAAATCGGCGAGGGCGGGTTCGACCAGCATTTTTCGCCGGCGCCTTCGTCAGCTACCCGGCTGCGACGACAATATCTGCTGCAGGGCAGCCTGGTTGATCGTGACACCAAGCTGGTTCTGCATTTCCGAAATGTATTGGGCGAGCACGTCGTTTGAAATCTGTACGCCGAGCTGTTTGCCGACATCGTCGAGATTCTGGCCCTCGGCGGCGTAGGCCGGCAGGACGGCGTCCTTGACGAGGATGACCACCTGCGACCCCTCCTCGCTCCCCGGGGAGACCGCCACGTAGCCTTTGGGCCCTTCGAAGGCGGCTGCCACCGCCGGCGCCGGCAGGTCGTTGGAAGCGGGCGTGCCGCGGATCACCTTGTCGGCGGTCTTTACCTCGACACCGAGCTCGGTCGCGACCTTGGCGATGTCTTCGCCCTTCGCCAGACGGTCGCGAACCTCTTTCGCCTTGGCCGCCACCTTGTCCAACGCCTGTTGCTTCTTCCACGCCGCGACCACCTCGCCGCGCACTTCGTCCAGTTGCCGGTCGCGGGCCTGAGTGATGGCCGTGACATCGTACCAGACATAGCCGGTCCGGTTGTCGATCGCGATCGGATCGTTCTCGATGCCCACATCGGAGTCGAACGCCGCCTTGACGAGGTCGGCGCCGCCGGGAATGTCGGTGACGGGCTTGCCATCCTCGCCATTGCCGCTTTGGTCGATCGCCGGCATGGCCGTCGTCTTGAGGCCGTACTTGGCGGCGGTTTCGGTCAGGGTCGAGCCGGCGGCACGCTCGTCCTCGACCATGTCATGCTGGGTGTTGACCTCCTCGGCGGCGTGCTTGACGGCGATTTCCTTCTTGATGTCCGCCTTCATCTCGTCAAAGCCCTTGACCGCCTCGGGCTGGATGGACTCGACCCTGAGGATTACCGGACCGAACTGGCCGTTGACCACCGGGCTGACGGTGC
>JBDTLN010000201.1:0-5072 GCA_039934795.1 Bauldia sp.
CAGCGTGCCCTGATAGGAGAGCGGCTTGGTTGAGGTGACATGGCCGTCGACCCGGTCCTTGTGCGGCGTGGTGAAGACTTCCTCCGACGGAATGTTGGGATTGCAGACGATGCCGTTCTTAGCCTCCGTCGCGCCGCCGAGCCAGAGATGATCGTCGGCGAGCCCGACGGTCAGGTCTGTTCCCGGCCCGCAGAAGCGGAGCGCCGCATAGCGTTTCGCGTTGAGGTGTCCGGCGCGGCTGTGGAGGTTGCGGTTATGCGCCTGCCAGTCGGCAACCGGATCGGGCGCATCGATGCGCGAGGCGGCGAAGATGCCGTCCCACAGTTTCCGCACCGCCTCGTCCTCCGCCAGGCCGGGGAACACCGAGCGCGCCCAGGCCGGAGTCGCATAGGACGCGATGGTCCAGTTGATGTCGAAGGCGACGATCAGCGAGAGAGCCGGGAGATACGCCCTGGAGCGCGCCTTGTTGGCCCGCGCTACCTTCTCCGGGTCTTCCCGGGCGAGGAGCGCCGGGTCCTCGCCGACGATAGCGAGGCGCGCCGCGCCCGATTTGAAGGCGCTGGCCATGCCCTCGAACAGCCAGCCCGTCGCCTTGTCGAAGCTCTCGTCGGGGGCGTGACGGAAGCGCATCAGCGTCGCCGCTTCGTCGGAGTAGAGCGCGGTGACCAGCGAGGCGCCGGCCTTATAGGCATGTTCGGTGATGCGCCGGGCAAGGGGCAGGGCCTCGAGCGGTGCCGTCATCACGACTTCCTGGCCGGCGCGCAGATTGAGGCCGACTCGCACCGCGACCTCAGCGAGGAGGTCGAGGCGCTGGTCATGCGTGCGAATGACGGCGGCGCGATCGCGAACATTCATCGGCGGGCAACTCCTTCCCGAGTTCGGCGGCGACCATATGCCAGCCTCGACCGGCCGGCTATAAGGCGGACGTGCCGATTCTCGCCAATGATTTGCCGCCAAAAGCGCGCCGGACTTACGTTGCCGGGCTGAAGCTCAGCCGTTTCCGCAACTACGAATCGCTGGCCCTCGGCTTTGACGGACGGGCGGTGGTGCTGACCGGGCCGAACGGGGCTGGCAAGACGAACCTGCTCGAGGCCGTCTCGTTCCTGTCGCCGGGACGCGGCCTTCGCCGCGCCGCTGTCGAAGCGGTGGCGAGACGCCCGGGGGACGGGTCGTGGGCGGTTGCGGCCAGCGTTGAAACGCCTTCTGGCGGCGTCGATTTGGGCACCGGCATCGCGATTTCTGCCGACGGCCCGGAAAAGCGCCGGACGATCCGCGTCAACAAGGTTTCCGCGCGCGGCTCCGACGCCCTCCTTGAACATTTGCGCGTCGTCTGGCTGACGCCTTCGATGGACGGGCTCTTCACCGGTCCGGCTTCCGATCGGCGACGCTTCCTCGACCGGGCGGTGCTCGCCATCGACAAGGCGCACGGCACCCGCGTCAACGCCTTCGACAAGGCGATGCGGGGCCGCAACCGGCTGCTCGCCGAGAACCGCCGCGACCACGGCTGGTTCAACGCCATCGAGGCCGAGATGGCCGAGCTGGCCGTCGCCATCGCCGCGGCGCGGCGTGAATGGGTCGGTCTCGCCACCGCGCTCATCGCCCGCACCGATCCCGGCTCGCCCTTCCCGGCCGCCGAGATTGCCCTCGAAGGAACCATCGAGCACCAGCTCGACGGCCATCCGGCGGCGAGCGTCGAGGATCTCTACCGCATGGACCTTGCCGGCGACCGGCCGCGCGACGCCCAAGCCGGACGCACGCTTGCCGGGCCGCACCTCAGCGATCTCCGCGTCCGTCACGGGCCGAAACAGGCGGCGGCGGAGACCTGCTCGACCGGCGAGCAAAAGGCGCTCCTCATCGGCCTGGTGCTGGCGCAGGCGCGCCTAGCCGCCGGGCTCACCGGCGAGACGCCGGTCATCCTCCTCGACGAGATCGCCGCACATCTCGACGCGGTGCGGCGCGAGGCGCTGTTCGCCGTCCTCGACGATATCGGCGCCCAGACCTTCATGACGGGCACCGACGCCGGCGTCTTCGCCCCGCTCCAGAATCGCGCACAATATTTCGCCGTCGAGGACGGCAAGGTCCGGCCGCACGAGGCGGCGCCATGACCGGCGATCTCAAGCGCGCCGCGGCGGTGCTGCGCTCCGTCTTCGGCTACGACTCGTTCCGCCCCGGCCAGGCCGAGATCATCGAGGCGGTGTTGGCCGGCCGCGACGTTTTCGCCGTGATGCCGACCGGCAGCGGCAAGTCGCTCTGCTACCAGTTGCCGGCGATCCTCGACGGCGGCCTCACCGTCGTCGTCTCGCCGCTCATTGCCCTGATGCGCGATCAGGTCGGCCAGATGCGCGGCCTCGGCGTCGAGGCTGCGACGCTCAACTCGCACAACGACGCCGGCGATACCGACGCCGCGTGGCGCGGCATCGACAACGGTGCGCTGCGCCTTCTATTCGTTTCGCCCGAGCGCCTCGGCGTCGAGGGGTTCGTGGCGCGCCTCGGCCGGGCGGGGGCGCGCCGCCTTGTCATCGACGAAGCGCATTGCGTTTCGCAATGGGGCCACGACTTCCGCCCGGAGTACCGCCTGCTGGCGCGGGTGCGCGCCACGCTCGGCGGCATCCAGACCGTGGCCCTCACCGCCACTGCCGACGATGCCACCCGCGCCGACATCGCCGCCCAGCTTTTCGACCGCGAGCCGCTGACCATCCTCCACGGTTTCGACCGGCCGAACCTCGACCTTCGCTTCGCCGCCAAGGACCAGCCGCGCCGGCAGATCGAGGACGTGCTCGAACGCAACAAGGGCTCGAGCGGCATCGTCTACACCGCCTCGCGCGACAAGGCCGAGCGGCTGGCGGAACATTTCGCCACCAAGGGCCACCGCGCGCTGCCCTATCACGCCGGCCTCGAGCAGCACATGCGGACGCGCCACCAGGACATCTTCCTCAAGGAGGATGGCGTCGTGATGATGGCGACCGTCGCCTTCGGCATGGGCATCAACAAGCCGGACGTGCGCTTCGTCGTTCATGCCGACATGCCGGGCGGCGTCGAGAGCTACTACCAGGAGATTGGCCGCGCCGGCCGCGACGGCTTGCCGGCCGAGACGCTGACCCTTTACGGGGTCGACGATATGGTGTTCCGCCGAAGACAGATCGCCGAGAAGGACATCGGCCCGGAGCAACGGCGCGTCGAGGAGCGGCGGCTCGCCGCGATGCTCGATCTCTGCGAGAGCGCCCTCTGCCGCGGCCAGAGCCTCCTTGCCTATTTCGGCGAGACAAGCGGGCGCTGCGGCCACTGCGACCTCTGCCGCGATGGCGCGGCAACCTGGGACGCCACCGTCGACGCGCAGAAGCTGCTCTCGGCCGTGGTGCGGACCGGCGAGCGCTTCGGCGCCGGCCACCTCGCCGACGTGCTGATCGGCGAGTCGAGCGAGACCGTGACTCGCCTCGGCCACGACCGGCTCAAGACCTTCGGCGTCGGCAAGGACCGCAACAAGCGCCAGTGGCAGACCGTCGCGCGCCAGCTCTTCGCCGGCGGCGCGCTCGCCGAGGCAAGCGCCGAGCATGGCGGCTTCCGCCTCACCGAAAAGGGCGTCGCTATCCTCCGCGGGCAGGAGCAGGTGACGCTGCGCGTCGTCGAGGAAAAGCCCGCGGCGCGGCGCGAGAAGCGCGGCGAGCGGGCGGCGCGCCTCGACGGCCTCGCGCCGGAGGCAGCGGCGCTTTTCGAGCATCTGCGGGCGCTGCGGCTGGAAATCGCCCGCGAGGACGGCATCGCCGCCTACATGGTCTTCGCCGACCGGACGCTCATTGACATGGCCCGGTTGAAGCCACGCAATCTCGACGATCTGCGGCTGGTCCACGGCGTCGGCGAAGCCAAGCTAGCAAAATACGGCGCGCGGTTTTTGGCGGCGGTGCGGGGGGCGGGCGCTTAAGCGCTACCGCTGCGCTGCCTTCCTTGCTCGCGCCACGGCACGTTCCAGCGTGGCGTTGATACGGGTCTGCCAGCCCGGCCCGCCGGCGCGGAAATGATCGAGCATGTCCCCGGAGAGCCGGAGCTTCACAGCCTCTTTCGGCCGCTCCATCGGCGGCCGACCGCGACGGATCAGTTTGCCGCCTTCATAGAGATCGGCGCGGGTGAAGTCCTCGGCTGTCCACTCTGGCGCCTCTTCGTATTCTTTCGGCTGGATGATATGGGCATCAACTTTCGCGAAGTCGCTGCCGAAACGCTTCGTTCTCTCGGTCATTGCATTTCCTCATCGACATGACGTGACGAGCCAAGCCACGCGGCGTCCAGACACCATCACCATACGGTCATTCAGAAACCCCACGGTCTGAAAGCGGGCCTCACCATAGTCGAACCGCAGATCCGGTTGCGTGTAGGTCCGTCCCGCGAAGAGCTTCTCAGCATCGACGAAATCGAGACCGCGCTCGCGTAGCGTGGCATCGCGCTTGGCCGGGTCGAAGGCAATCTCCACCGCTATTTAATGTACCCCCAATAAAAGCGGTGTCAAGCGTCCTGCATTTCCCGCTTCCCTCATGCTACAAGCTCGCACGACGCGAGTTGGAGCACGCCTCATGTCCGGCCTCGACCTGCCCGGCCTTCTCGTCTTCGCCGGCGCGCTGCTGGTGGCCGCGGCCTCGCCCGGGCCGGCGATCGTTGCGCTGGTGGCGCGCGTCCTCGGCCGGGGGCGGGAGGGCGCTTTCGCCTTTGCCGCGGGTCTCGCGCTCGGCGATGTCGTCTGGCTGACCGTCGCGGTGCTCGGCCTGGCCGTGATCGCCGGGACGTTCCACGAGATCTTCCTCGTCATCCGCTATGTCGGCGCGGCCTATCTCCTCTATCTCGCCTGGAAACTCTGGACGGCGCCGGCCAAGGCGCCCGAGGTGACGGCGAACCTGGCGCGGGAGAGCACGCCGCGCCTATTCCTTGGCGGGCTCGCGCTGACCATGGGTAACCCCAAGGTGATGGTCTTCTACCTCGCCCTGCTGCCGAGCCTGGTCGACCTCCTACGCGTCGATGCGCTCGCCTATGCCGAACTCGCGCTCGCCGTCTGCGCCATTCTGGCCATCGTTTTCGCCGCCTACATC
>JBDTLN010000202.1:0-5040 GCA_039934795.1 Bauldia sp.
CCCCTGGCGCGGCGCCTGGCGAAGCAGCGCGGCATCGACCTCGCCGCGGTGAGCGGCTCCGGGCCGCACGGCCGCATCGTCAAGTCGGACCTCGACACGGCGAAGCCCAGCGCGCCGCGTCCGGCCACGGCGCCGGCTGCCACCGCACCTGCCATGGCGCCGAGCATGAGCGACGCGCAGGTGATGAAGCTCTTCGACGAGGGCTCCTACGAACTCGTCCCGCACGACAATATCCGCAAGATCATCGCCCGCCGCCTGACCGAGGCGAAGTCGACGATCCCGCATTTTTACATGTCCATGGACACGGAGATCGACGCGCTCCTCGCGCTCCGCATGGACATCAACAGCGCCGCGCCCAAGGACAAGGACGGCAAGCCGCTGTGGAAAGTCTCGGTCAACGACATGGTCATCAAGGCCCTCGCCATGGCCCTCCAGCGCGTCCCCGACGCCAATGTCACCTGGACCGAGGGCGGCATGCTGAAGCACCGGCATTCCGACATCGGCGTCGCCGTCTCGATTCCCGGCGGCCTGATCACGCCGATCGTCCGCCACGCCGACGAGAAGCGCCTGTCCGCCATCGCCACCGAGATGAAGGACCTTGCCGCCCGCGCCCGGGTCAAGAAGCTGGCGCCGCACGAATACCAGGGCGGCACCACCGCGGTTTCCAATCTCGGCATGTACGGCGTCAAGGATTTTGCCGCCGTAATCAACCCGCCCCACGCCACGATCCTTGCCGTAGGCATGGGCGAGCAGCGGGCGGTGGTGAAGAAGGGCAAGGTCGAGGTGGCGACGATCATGACCGTCACCCTCTCCACCGACCACCGCGCCGTCGACGGCGCCCTCGGCGCCGAATTCCTCGGCGCCTTCAAGTCGCTGATCGAGAAGCCGGCCGGGATGCTGGCGTAGGCGAAGCGAAACAAATTGGGAGTGCCGAGGATGCTTGTTCGCCGCCTGCTGCTCGTTGCCTTGCTTCCCGTCGCGGTCGCTTCGACGAGCCTTCCCGCCTCCGCGCTCCTCTCGCCGCTCTGGCAATCGGCCGCCGAGATGAAGGCGATCCTCTCCAGCAACGAAGTCGGCGACGCGCTGAAGTCGCAGGATCCGATAACGTCCGTCACCCGAACCGGCGACGATCAATACGAAGTCAGCAACGGCACCTGCAGCGTCCCAGTGACCATCGTTGGCGATGCGACCGCCCCCGAAATGGCCGGCCCGAAGAAGTTTTCGATCAAGGTCGGCACCGCGACCTGCAAGTAGAAACCCAGCCCTAGGCTCAGCAAGAATCTGCTCCGCGCCGCGTGACTAGGGCGCCTCGCGGGGCTGTGCTAGGCATGGCGAAACCGGGGCCGGGGCGGCCCTGAAACGCTTGGAGTGGAAGGGAAACGCATGGCCGATAGCTACGACGTGATCATCATCGGCTCGGGGCCTGGCGGCTATGTCGCCGCCATCCGCGGCGCCCAGCTCGGCCTCAAGGTCGCCGTCGTCGAGAAGTCGTATGTCGGCGGCATCTGCCTCAACTGGGGCTGCATCCCGACCAAGGCGCTGCTGCGCTCCGCCGAGATTTTCCACTACATGGAGCACGCTAGGGACTACGGCCTTTCAGCCGAGAAGGTCGGCTTCGACGGCGCTGCCATCGTCAAGCGGTCGCGCGCCGTTGCGGCGCAGCTTTCCAGCGGCGTTTCGTTCCTGCTCAAGAAGAACAAGGTCGATGTGATCTGGGGGACGGCGACGATCCCGGCTCCCGGTAAGGTCTCGGTCAAGGCCGCCGACAATCCGCCGAAGGGCGCGCTGGGAGGAGGGGACTATGCCGCCAAGCATATTGTCGTCGCCACCGGCGCGCGGCCGCGGGCGTTGCCCGGCATCGAGGCCGACGGCAAGCTGGTGTGGACCTATTTCGAGGCGATGAACCCGGACAGGATGCCGAAGTCGCTCCTGGTCATCGGCTCCGGCGCCATCGGCATCGAGTTCGCCTCGTTCTACCGGACACTTGGTGTCGATGTGACCGTGGTCGAGATCCTGCCTCAGATATTGCCGGTGGAGGATGAGGAGATCGCCGCCCACGCCCGCAAGCGTTTCGAGAAGGTGGGGATGAAGATCCTCACCGAAGCCAAGGTCGCAAAGCTCGTCAAGGGCGCCGACTCGGTCACCGCGACCATCGAGACCAAGGACGGCAAGTCCCAGCAGCTTACCGTCGACCGCGTCATTTCCGCCGTCGGCGTCACGGGCAATATCGAGAATCTCGGCCTCGAGAAACTCGGCGTGAAGGTCGACCGCGGCGCCATCGTCATCGACGGGCTTGGCAAGACCAATGTGCCGGGCATCTACGCCATCGGCGACGTCGCCGGTCCGCCAATGCTGGCGCACAAGGCCGAGCATGAAGGCATCATCTGCCTCGAGGCCATCGCCGGCCAGCATCCGCACGCCATGGACAAGCTGAAGATCCCGGGCTGCACTTACTGCACCCCGCAGATCGCATCGGTCGGACTGACTGAGGCCAAGGCCAAAGCCGCCGGATACGAGGTGCGCGTCGGCAAGTTCCCCTTCATCGGCAACGGCAAGGCCATCGCCCTCGGCGAGCCGGATGGGCTGGTGAAGACCGTCTTCGACAAGAAGACCGGCCAGCTCCTCGGCGCCCATTTGGTCGGCACCGAGGTGACCGAGCTGATCCAGGGCTTCGTCATCGCCATGAACCTCGAGACGACCGAGCAGGAGCTGATCGACGCGGTTTTCCCGCATCCGACCCTCTCGGAGATGATGCACGAGAGCGTCATGGCCGCATATGGCCGGGCTGTCCACGTTTGACGGTTGCCAGGCGCCGGCGTCGCGATTGAGTCGAGGCTCGCCGCCTCCCTGTGATATTCTCGCGGTGGGCCAGGGACATTGCGGCGGACGAGGGGACGATGATGAATTTGCGGCTTTCGCGAACCGGCCTTGGCGCGGCCTGCGGCCTCGCTTTGGCGGCCCTGCTGGGGACGTGGTCGCTGGCACAGGACAGCACGGCGCCCGCCCCTACGACCGAATCGCCGGCGGCGCAAACCCCCGCCGCCGAGACGCCGGCGACGCCCGCGCCTGAGCCAGCCGCCCCGGCGCCAGCCCCCGAACCCGCACCGGCTACAGAGCCAACGCCGGCTCCAGAGCCAACGCCTGCCCCGGCACCTGAGCCGGCTCCCGTTCCGGCGCCGGATGCGACCGCGCCGCTCGACGGCGGCAAAGCCACCGTCAACGTCGTCGGCACCGGCGATGACGTGTGGGCGGCTGGCGCGACTGTCAACGTCACCGGCAACGCCAAATCGATCCACGCGGCAGCGGCAAACGTCACCATCAAGGCGACGGCAAGCGAAGACGTCTGGGGCGCTGCCGCTGAGTTTGCATTCGATGGCACCGCCGACGGCGGCCTCCGGGTGCTCGCCGGCCATGCCACGCTGCGCGGCCGGGTGGGCGACAGCATCATGGCGGCTGGTGGCACCATCGATGCGGACATTGCTGCCGGCGGCAACGTCAAGGTCGGTGCCGGCAACGTCGCTTTCGGCCCCGGCACCGATATCGCCGGCTCGCTCTACGTCGGCGCCGGCAATCTCACCCTCGGCGGCCATGTCGCGGGTGACATCAACATTGCGGCAAGCGCGGTGGCCTTCAATGCCCGCGCCGATGGCAACGTCAGGATCGAGGGCCAGAACGTCGCGATCGGACCGAACGCGACCATCGCCGGTGATCTCATCCTCGTCGGCGACACCAAGGCCGCGATAGATCCGGCGGCAAAAGTCGCAAATCAAAGACCGGAAAAGAGCAGCGACACCTGGTTCCAGCCGAGGTCCCATTGGTTCTTCGGTCCGAGGGTCGACCCCCGCCCCGGCCAGCATGGCTTCGGCTTCTTCATCGCCGGCACTGCCATCCTCACCGGCATCCTCCTGATGCTCCTCGGCCGGGCGAACTTCGACGAGGCCGCTTCCCAGGCCCGCAAGCGGCCGGTGTCGCGCTTCATCGTCGGCCTCGTCGCGGTCATCGTGATCCCGATCCTCGCCGGCCTCGTGGCCCTGACCATCATCGGCATACCGCTGGCGATCGGGCTCCTGCTTTTCATCCCGTTCTTGCTCCTCATCGGCCATGCCACGGCCTCGCTCGGTATTGCCGACCGACTCTTCAATCGCGGCGCGACGCCGCGCGGCATCGGCCGCTCGATCGTCTTCCTCATCCTTGGCGCGATCGTCCTCGCCATCGTCGGCGTCATCCCGATCGTCGGACCGCCGATCGTTTCGATCACCGTGCTGCTCGGCGCTGGAGCGTTCCTCGGCACACTCCACGCGCGCTTGCGACGAGCGGTCGGGATGTAGATCGCCGGACGGGCACCGCCTTGCGGTGGTGGCGTGCGCCGTCCGGGGTTATCCTGCGCCGTCCGGGGCGAATCGCATCGGCGCTCGGTCAATCGGGATCGTGACGAAAGGGGACGAGAATGAACGACCAGACACGATCGCTGCTCATTTGGGTCGTCATTGGCCTGATCGCGGGCTGGCTCGCCAGCCTCATCGTCGGCAGCGGGACCGGCCTTCTCGGCTACATCATCGCTGGCCTGATCGGCTCGGTGGTCGGCGGTTTCCTTGCCCAGCAGCTGAAGATCAAGCTCAATCTTGGCAACGCCTTCCTCGAACAACTCATCGTCTCGGTAATCGGCGCGATTATCGTGCTAATCATCGCCCGCATCATCACCTGAGCCTTGCGACAAAGTGTTCTTGACGGCGGGGACGGCCTGTTTCAGGCTCGGCTTGTGGGAAGCGCCGGCGAGTCCGGCAAGGAGGACAGGATGGAAGGCGTAGGCTGGATAGGCGCAATCATCATTGGCGGTCTCGCCGGCTGGGTGGCCGAGCGGGTGATGCAGAGCAACATGGGCCTCGTGGCCAACATCATTCTCGGCATCGTCGGCGCCCTGGTACTGAACGCAATTCTGCGGCTGATCGGCATCATTCCGCCAGGTGGCTGGATTGCTCAATTCATCGTCGCCGCGATCGGCGCCATTGTCCTGATTTGGGTATGGCGGATGATTCGGGG
>JBDTLN010000203.1:0-5028 GCA_039934795.1 Bauldia sp.
GCTTTTGTTGGAGAATCTCAGTTCCGCGAAGCTCTCCGCCGGTCCATTTCGCGATAAGCACGATCAGGGTTAGCCCGGCTCTATCCGGCACGTCTTCCGGCTCATCGAAACCTATCATTAATATTTACTTTACTTTTCGTTTCACTTTGTCCGCCTCCGCCGGCGCGCCTATGGTCACGGCGCTTACCGTCCGATGCCTCTGAAGCGGACGGAGAATTGGCGTAGCGGCGCCCTGATCCGCCCTGCTGCAATGAAGTGCCGATGATGCGGCTCGAAGATCTCTTGCGCGACTATGCTCGGCAAACCGGCGCGAAATACGTGCCCGGTTTCGTTGCGGAAGGTTTTTCCTTCGTCGCCCTCGATGAGGCGTCGGAACGCCTTGCCGGCGTGATCCAGGCGCAGGGTGTCCTGCCCGGAGAACGGGTCGCGATCCTCATGGACAATGGCACCGCCGCCCTGGTCGCGATCTTCGCGGCCCTGAAAGCCGGCGCGGCATGCTGCCCGGTCGATGTCGAAGCCGACTCGGAAGATCTTTCCTTCGTCCTCAACGATTGCCCGGTGGCGTGCCTGATCGTCGACGCACGCTTCGCGCCGGTCGCCGCTGCGGCAATGGCCGAGGCGCCGCTCCTTCGGCTGGTGGTGATCGCCGGCGCCGAAGGCGCCCCGGCGGTCGACGGACTCTTGCGCTACGAAGACGCGATCCTCGCAGAACCGCGTGCCCTGCTTGCGGTGGGGACGGCGCTCGCCAGCGCCCTCCACCTCTATCCGAAAAGTGCTGCTGCGGGGTCGCCTTGCCGGTCGATCGCGCACGCCGAAATCGTCGTAGCGACGCAGGCTCCTGCCGACGCGCCGCCAGGCCCGTGCCTCGATTCCATGCTCCTCGCCATCGTCGCCGCCATGCGGGCCGATACCGGCTCCGTCTCCGGCGTTGCCGCATGACCGGCGGCGAGGCCTGACATGGCGCGCATCGGCAAGGCGGTCATCCGCGCCGGTCTCGAGACGCTGTACTTCACCGGCGGCCACCGCCTGGCGCGTCCCTTCCTTGCCGGCGTCGGCGCGATCCTCACCTTCCATCACGTCCGGCCGCCGCGCGACGATGCGTTCCAGCCGAACCGGCTCCTTGAAATCGCGCCGGCGTTTCTCGACCAGATCATCTCTACCCTTCGCGACCGCGGCATCGACATCGTCAGCCTCGACGAGGTGCACCGCCGTCTGAGCGAGGGCGATTTCGGCCGGCGTTTCGTCGCGCTGACCTTCGACGACGGCTATCGCGACAATGTCGAATTCGCCCTGCCGATCCTCAGGCGCCAGGCCGTGCCGTTCACGGTCTACGTGCCTTCCGGCTTCGCCGAAGGCCGCGGAGAATTGTGGTGGGTGGTGCTGGAGCGCGCCATCGCCGGCAACCCCGTCGTGGAATTCGATCTCGACGGCCGGACGCATCGCTTCGATTGCGCCACGCCGGAGACCAAGGCCGAGGCCTTTGCCGCCATCTACTGGCTGCTCCGCAACCGGCCGGACGAACACGATCTCCGCGCCGTCATCCGCGAAATTGCCTTCGCCTATCGCATCGACATGGGCGCGCTGTGCGGCGAGCTGTGCCTTCGCTGGGACGAGTTGGCCGAACTCGCCCGCGATCCGCTCGTCACCATTGGTGCCCACACCGTCACGCACCCGATGCTGCGAAAGGCCACTGCCGAGGCGGCGCGGGCCGAGATGAAGATCGGCGCCGAGCGCATCGCGGCCCGCCTCGGCAAGCCGGCCCGCCATTTCTCGTTCCCGATCGGCGATGCCGGCGCCGCGGGGCCGCGTGAATTCGCCATGGCCGCTGAGCTTGGCTTCCTCACCGCCGTCACGACACGGCCGGGGGTTCTTTTCCCGGATCACGGCGACCACCTGCGGTCGCTGCCGCGCATTTCGATGAACGGCGAGTTCCAGCGCCGGCGCTATCTCGACGTGCTGCTTTCCGGCGCGCCGACGGCGCTGATGAACGGCTTCCGCCGGGTCGACGCGGCCTAGCCCCTAAATCAACCCGCGCTTCGCCAGGTTGCGCATCAGCGCCGCCGCGCCGAACGTCCACGGCTCAGCATCATTCGACTGGACGACGCGGTTCGACAGCCGGCCGAGCTTCGGCGAAGCGATCGTGACGATGTCGCCGGTCTTGTGGGTGAAGCCCTGGCCCTTGGCGCCGCGATCCTCGACCGGCGCGAACATGGTGCCGAGATAGAGGACGAAACCGTCGGGATATTGATGATGCCGCCCGATGGTCGCGGCAACGAGATCCTCCGGCGCGCGGCTGATCCGGCTCATGGCGCTCGAACCGTTGAGACGGAAGCCGTCCTCGCCCTCGACGGTCAGCCCGACTTCTGCCTGCCGCACATCGTCGAGGGAGAAGCCGCGGTCGAAAAGCCGGATGAAAGGCCCGATCGCGGCGCTGGCGTTGTTGTCCTTGGCCTTGCCGAGGAGCAGCGCCGAGCGGCCCTCGACGTCGCGCAAATTGACGTCGTTGCCGAGGGCGGCGCCGACGATTTGCCCACGCGAATTGACGACGAGGACGATCTCCGGCTCGGGATTGTTCCACGTCGAGACCGGGTGGACGCCGACTTCGGCGAGATGGCCGACGGCGGCCAGCACCGGCGCCTTGGTGAAGACCTCGGCGTCCGGCCCGATGCCGACTTCGAGATATTGCGACCACATGCCCTTGTCGATGAGCAGCGCCTTCAGTTCCATCGCCTGGGGCGAGCCGGGCTTCAGCTTGGCGAGGTCGTCGCCGATCAGGGCGCCGATGTCGGCGCGGATCGCCGCCGCCTGGTCGGGCGCGCCGCGCGCCTTCTCCTCGATCACCCGCTCCAGCATGGAGACCGCGAAGGTCACCCCCGCTGCCTTGACCACCTGCAGGTCGACCGGCGCGAGGAGCCAGGGCCTCGACGGGTCGCGGCGGTCGCGTGGCGTGTTGGCGAGGATCGCCGAAAGGAGGCCGACGGGTTCGCCGGTGAGGTCCTTGGCCAGGGCCGCCGGTTCCGGCGCCTCGCAGAGATCGCGGACGGTCGGTGCCGAGGCGCTGATGTCGACCAGCTCGCTGCCCCGCACCACCACCACCGAGGGCCCGTCCCGGTCCGGCCGCCAGATGCGCCCGACCAGCGTCGCGGTGGCAGCGTCGTCCGGCAAGGCAAAGGCTTCGTCGGTCTTCAATGCCATTCGCAGTTTCCTCCCCGGCTTCCCTACACGGCCGCCCTCCATAGCCGGAAACGTCGCGCGTGGCACCTTTCCCCTTATGCATCGCCGCCGGCCCGGCTATGATCCGGAAAGGCACTAGAGGAGCTGCCCATGGCCAGCGACCGAACCCAACTCCGCAGCCGCTTTCGCGAGGTCATCGCCACCGAGGCGGAGCTGCGCGCCGTTCTCGGTTACCCGGGCGACAAGGCGACGGCCAAGGTCGTGCGCACGATTGACGAATACAGCCGGCGCTTCATCGCCGCTTCGCCCTTCCTGCTCATCGGCACGGCAGGACACGGCGGCATGATCGACGTCTCGCCGAAGGGCGACCCGGCCGGCTTCGTCAAGGTGCTCGACGAGACGACACTCGCCATACCGGACCGGCTCGGCAATGCCCGTCTCGATACCTTCCGCAACATCCTCGCCAACCCCAATGTCGGGCTGATCTTCCTGATACCAAACGTCACCTACACGCTGCGGGTAAGCGGCAAGGCGGTGATCGTCCGCGATCCCGACCTCAGGCAGTCGATGGCGATCAACGGCAAGCCGCCGGCTCATGTCATCGTCGTCGATGTCGAGCACGTGCTGACCCATTGTCCGAAGTGCATGGTGCGCTCGGGCTTTTGGCAGCCCGACAAATGGCCCGACGTTACGGATGTGCCGCCCTTCGCCGAAACGCTCGCCGCCCACGCCAAGCTCGCGGACTCGCTGGAAGACCTCAGCGAACTACTCGATCGCGATACGCGCGAGAAGCTCTACTGAGCCGCTTGTGTGACTGACGCCAGCTTTGGCGTTGCGATGCAAATGGCAAGATGACCGCCACCACGGTCGCGCCGGCAAGCTGGTCAACGTGACCTGAACGAGCGGTGGTCACCCCCTGGGCGGCGGCCGTTTCGCTGCTATGCCAGATATTTCCGCTGCACTTCCGCGACGGCGCGTGTGACTTCGGCAAAAGAATCCGCTGCCTCGTCGATCTCGGCGCGTTCCCACGTATTGAAGCTGTTGGTGTGATTGCGGGCGAGCATCGCCTCGCCATTGGCCGCGGTCACCGGGTGGGCGTGGAGCAGGTCGTTGCGGATCGGCACCATCGCCCGGAAGCGGTGGCCGGCATCGACAAGGTCGTTGATCGCCGCGTCGGAGAGATCGGTTTTACGCGCCGCATGCAGGAAGTCCTCGGCCAGCTCACCGGCGGTTCGGGAATGCTTCGGCTCGAGGTGGCCCGGCCGCAGGCGCTCCATCAACTGCTTCACCGACCATTCGAGGCAGGCGAAATTGTAGGTCGCCCGCCCGAGCGCAAGCAGATAGGCGGAGCTGGCTGCTGCGTGCGTGCCCGGCGACGGCTCAGTCACATCACGGCGCCGATCTGCCAGGGCACGAACTCGTTGTCGCCGTAGCCAAGTTCCTCGGACTTGGACTGCTCGCCGCTCGCCACGGCGATGACCTTGGCGAGGATCTCGCGGCCTTTTTCCTCGATGCCGACTCCGTCGAGGATGTCGCCGCAGTTGATGTCCATGTCCTCGGTCTGGCGGATCCAGGTGTCATTGTTGGTGGCGAGCTTGATCGAGGGCGCCGGCTTGAAGCCGAAGGCTGAGCCGCGGCCGGTGGTGAAGGCGATGACGTTGCAGCCGGAGGCGACCTGTCCAGTGACGCCGACCGGGTCGTAGCCGGGCGAATCCATAAAGACGAAGCCGCGCGTCGTGATCGGCTCGGCATAGTGGAAGACGCCGCGCATGGTGGTCGTGCCGCCCTTGGCGGCGGCGCCCAGGGACTTTTCGAGGATCGTCGTCAGGCCGCCGGCCTTGTTGCCGGGCGAGG
>JBDTLN010000204.1:0-5011 GCA_039934795.1 Bauldia sp.
GCAGCCGAACTCGCGCTACGTCGCCGACTTCATTGGCAACATCAACCTGATCGAAGGCAGAATCGAAGGCGGCAGCAACGGTCGCACGCGCCTGAAAGCGATGAACGGCGATGTCGCGATCGAAAGCGACGGCGCCGTCGACGCCGCGCAGGGCGCCGTGGCCTGGTTCGCCATCCGGCCGGAGAAGATGCGGCTTGCGCTCGACCCGCCCCACGTCCAGGACGTCAACGCGCTGTCGGGCGAGGTCATCGATATCGGCTATCTCGGCGACGTCTCGATCTATCATGTGCGGCTGCCCGGCGGCGCCATGGTCAAGGCGACCACCACAAACACGACGCGCCTCGTCGAGCGGCCGATCACCTGGCACGACAAGATCTGGCTGTCGTGGACGCGGGACGCCGGTGTCGTCCTGACCCGCTGATCTACCCGATCGCGAGGGAACGCGTCCCGGCATGTGCCGGAACGCGCCCGTTCATTTTGATCTCAGGAGGCGTCGGTCGAGAAACGGTGGACCGTCGTCGTCTTGTAAACCTCACCCGGCTTCAGCAGCGTTGTGGGAAAGTCCGGGTGATTGGGCGAATCGGGAAAATGCTGCGTCTCAAGACAGAATCCGTCGCCCTGACGGTACTGTTTGCCTGCCGCCCCGACTGTCGTCGAGTCGAGGAAATTGCCGGTGTAGAACTGGAGGCCCGGCTGGTCGCTGGCAATTTCCATGATCCGTCCGCTGCTCGGGTCATAGACCCGGGCGTCAAGCGAGACGTCGCCACCCGAACGATTCACCACGAAATTATGATCGTAGCCGCGTCCGTTGACCATCTGCTGGTCGCTTGAACGGATGCGTGCCCCGATCGGCATGGCGTCGCGGAAATCGAACGGGGTACCGGCAACCGCTGCAAGCTCGCCTGTCGGAATGCCGCCGGCATCGACCGGCGTGAACTTGTCGGCATTGATTTTCAGGATGTGGCTTTCGATGCTGCCTGACCCGTCTCCGGCGAGATTGAAGTAGGAGTGGCTTGTCAGGTTGATCACCGTCGGCTTGTCAGTCGTCGCCTCGTAGGCGATCCACAGTTCGTTCTTGTTGTCGAGCGTGTAAGTGGCCTTGACGGTAAGCGTGCCGGGATACCCTTCCTCGCCGTCCTTGCTGGTGTAGGTCAGTTCGGCTGCGGCGCCTTCAGAAATCGCCGGCTGCGGCGTGACCGTCCACACCACCTTGTCGAATCCCTTGTTGCCGCCGTGAAGGGTATTGGCGCCGTTGTTGGTGGCGAGCGTGTACTCGGTGCCATCGATCGAGAATTTGCCGCCGGCGATTCGGTTGGCGTAGCGCCCGATGAGTGCGCCAAAATACGGACTCTTGGCTTCATATTCGCCGACCGTCTTGAAGCCGAGGACGATGTTGCCTGCGCGACCCCACCGGTCGGGTACGTTGATTTCCGTAATAATGCCGCCATAGGAGATGAATTTGACCGAGGCACCCATGTCGTTGGTCAGGGTGTATTCCTCGACTGGCAAACCGTCCTTTGTCATCCCGAACGGCGCCTGGGTAATACCCGCGGCCTTGACGCCTCCTCCTGAGGTCAAGGTCAACACGATGGCGGCGGTCGCCAGCAACAATGCCCGAGGTTCTCGATAGGTTTTTGTCATGACGAAAACTCCTCCCGTGGAAAGCCCACAAACCGCACAACGATAGATTGAACAATGGCCCTTGAGAAAACACCCGTTTTGCCGGGGGCGTAAATCATTGGTTTCCGTTCCCGAAAATTTTGCGTTTCGAGCAAAATCATACCTTGCAACCGGCCCGCGCGCCGCGCGCCACGATGCTCCCTCGGCGGGGAACCGGCTGGCTGGCTTTCCGCTGGTCGCCCGCTAGAGTGGGGACGGTGCGGTGCGGGGGCGAGGGGGAATGACGAGCCAAGACGCAACAGTAAGCTCGGCCCGCGCCAGCCCACTCCGCTGGCTGGTGGTCGTCCTTCCCTATTTCTGGCTGTTTCTCTTCTTCCTTGTCCCCTTCGCCATCGTCTTCAAGATCTCGCTATCGACATCGGCGATCGCCGTGCCGCCATACGAGCCGGCCTTCGATCTGTCGCAGGGAATTTCCGGCCTTGTCGATGCGATCAAGCAGCTTTCCGTCGACAACTACATCTGGCTGACCGACGACTCGCTCTATACGCGGGCCTATCTGTCGAGCCTCTGGATTGCCTTTGTCTCGACCGTCCTTGTCCTCCTCATCGGCTACCCGATCGCCTACGGCATGGCGCGCGCACCGAAGGCGTTCCAGCCGACGCTGGTGATGCTGGTCATCCTGCCGTTCTGGACCTCGTTCCTGATCCGCGTCTACGCGTGGATCGGCATCCTCAAGAAGGAGGGCCTGCTCAACCAGTTCCTGCTGTGGACTGGCGTCATTCACGAGCCACTGACCATCCTCAACACCAACTGGGCGGTCTATATCGGCATCGTCTACTCGTACCTGCCATTCATGGTCTTGCCGCTCTATGCGGCGCTGGAGCGCCTCGACCTCACCCTCCTTGAGGCCGCCTCGGATCTCGGCTGCCCGCCGATCAAGGCGTTCTGGAAAATCACGTTTCCGCTTTCGCTCCCCGGCGTCATCGCCGGCTGCTTCCTCGTCTTCATCCCGGTCACCGGTGAGTTCGTCATCCCCGATCTTCTCGGCGGCTCGGAGACGCTGATGATCGGCAAGACGCTGTGGACCGAGTTCTTCAACAATCGCGACTGGCCTCTGGCCTCGGCCGTCGCCGTGATCCTACTGCTCCTGCTGATCGTCCCGATCGTGATCTTCCAGGCGCAGCAGCAGAGGCAGGCGGAGAAAGGGTGATGGAGCGCCGCTCGTCCTGGTTCAACATCGTCTCGGTGACGCTCGGTTTCGCCTTCCTCTATTTGCCGATCGTGCTTCTCGTCATCTATTCCTTCAACGCCTCCAAGCTCGTCACCGTCTGGGGCGGCTTCTCGACGAAATGGTATGGCGAACTGCTGCGCAACGAAGGTCTGCTGGACGCTGCCTGGGTGACGCTCAGGGTCGCCGTTGTCTCATCGACCATTGCCACCGTTCTCGGTACGCTCGCCGCAGTGACGCTGGTCCGCTACGGCCGGTTCAAGGGGCGGACGCTTTTCTCCGGAATGATCTACGCGCCGCTGGTCATGCCGGACGTCATCACCGGCCTGTCGCTTCTCCTGCTGTTTGTCGCCATGGGCTTCGCCCGCGGCTTCTGGACGATCATCCTCGCCCACATCACCTTCTCCATGTGCTTCGTCGCGGTGGTCGTTCAGTCGCGGCTGATCACGTTCGACCGGAGCCTGGAGGAGGCGGCCATGGATCTCGGCTGTCCGCCGCTGAAGACTTTCCTGCAGATCACGCTGCCGCTGATCGCGCCGGCGATCATCGCCGGCTGGATGCTCGCCTTCACCCTGTCGCTCGACGATCTGGTCATCGCCAGCTTCACCACCGGCCCCGGCGCGACCACGCTGCCGATGAAGATCTACAGCCAGGTTCGGCTCGGAGTCACGCCGGAGATCAACGCCGTCTGCACGATCCTCATCGGCCTCGTCACTATCGGGGTCGTTGCCGCCTCCATCGTCACCAAGCGCCGCGAGGTCGTGCGCCTCCGCGCTGAACGGCTCGCCGCGGCGGCGCCCT
This sequence comes from Bauldia sp., assembly GCA_039934795.1. Taxonomy (GTDB): domain Bacteria; phylum Pseudomonadota; class Alphaproteobacteria; order Rhizobiales; family Kaistiaceae; genus CAMCWB01. The sequence continues at coordinate 3,650 of JBDTLN010000204.1, forward strand.
AACGAAGCCAGCCCGGCGGCTCGATCTGCTGTCGCACTCCGGGCGGCGCGGCGGCGACCGCTTCGCCGACGAGCGCCTGTCCGAGGCTTTGCAGCGTCGCGGTCTTTGCCCGGACATCGGCAAAAGCACGATCGAGCGCCGCCGGGTCGAACGGCTCGGCGCGCATCGCTGCGAACATCGTCTGGCGCGCCGTCCGCAGGTCGAACAGCGCCGCACGCAGCGGTCCCTTCTCCTCCGCCGCCTCGGCGATGATGGCATCCCGGATCTTGCCCGGAAAGCTGCGTGCTCCAATGGCGACAAGGCGCTCCACCGCGCCGTGCCGGAAGTCGCTGACCCGTGCCGCAACGAAGCCAAGAATGAGAAAATTCGTGGCCAGCGACAGCGCGGCGACGACGACGAGGATGATCGCAAACGGCCCGCGGACGGTCACAGCAGTTCTCCCAGATCATCAGGCCCGTCGAACAGGAGCAGCGCCGTTGCATCGTCTCCTCCCCCCGGACCGAGGACCGAGCCGAGGCCGAACCCGAGCACGAACAGGACGATCATGGCCGCCGACGCCGCTGCCAGAAGCCGGCGCGTCGGCCGGACCACGAGTTCGTTGCGCCGGGCTCCGGTCCTCGCCGCGATGGCCCCAAGGAGAGCGGCGTCCACGGGCACCGGCGCAGCGGCGGCCGAGAGGAGTGCGTCGAGTTTCGCGGCCTCCGCAAGCCGCGCGACGGCCGAGGCATCGCCGGCGAGCAGGGCGCGCGCCGCAGTGCGCTGTCGTTCCGGCCAGTGCTGCAGGTCCGCGCCGTAGCGATCGAGGGCTTCGCTGAATTCGTCGAGGGTCATTGTGACGTCTCCGTGCTCGCGTCGCGGGCCGCAAGATTGGCCCGCAACGTTTTTCTTGCCCACACCAGCAGTTGCTCGGCGGCGCCGAGCGACAGGCCGAGGGCTTCGGCAATTTCGCCGTTGGAATGCTCGCCGGTTGCCGCCAGCAGAATTGCGGCGCGCTGACGCGGCGGCAAGGCGAGAATATCCTGCCTCACGGCCGCCAGTTCCTGCCGCGCCGTGATGGACAGCTCCGCGGACACGGCCGGATCGCCGATGTCCTCCGCGCTTTCCAGCCCAAAGAACCGGCGGACCCGTCGGCGCCGGTCGCCGTCGATGGCCCGGTTGATCGCGATACGCGCCAGCCAGGCGCCGAGCGGCGGGCCGTCCGGCCGCCATCGACCGGCCCTCCGCCACAGCGTCCAGAAGGTCTCCTGGACGATGTCGTCGGCGTCGGCCATGCCGCCGGAGAACCGCAGCGCCAGACCGCGCAGTCGTGGTCCGTGCCGGCGCGCCACCTCGGCAAGGGCACGATCGTCGCCCGCGGCAATG
>JBDTLN010000205.1:0-4972 GCA_039934795.1 Bauldia sp.
CATCCAGACCCAGGACAAGCTCGACAAGGACCGCTTCCGCCGCGATCTCGGCGGCATGCTGGAGGCATACCAGGAAGTCGCCCGTCGCCTCGGCATCCTCATCGAGCAGGAACGCCCGAAAGGCAGCGGCCCGGTCCTCGTCCAGTAATCGGCCGCGCGGCCAGGCGCCGCGCCGCCGGTCGGGAACTGCTCAGGATACCGCCCGCCGTTGCGCGGACGGCAGCCCGAAGCGCGGCGGCGATGCGCGGATGATAAGGGCTCGCGCTTCCGCCGCCGGCAATGGCGGTGCAAGAAGGAAGCCCTGCATTTCGTGGCAGCCCATGGCCTGAAGCGCGGCGAACTGCCCCTCCTCCTCCACGCCCTCGGCGGTGATGGTCATGCCGAGCGCGATACCGAGATCGGCAATCGCCTTCACAACCGACGCAGTGGCCGGCGAGGTGGCTATGCCAGCGACAAAGGCCTTGTCGATCTTGATCTTGTCGAAGGGGAACCGGCAGAGGTAACTGAGCGACGAGAAGCCGGTGCCGAAATCGTCCAGCGCGATGCGGACGCCGAGCATCTTGAGGCTGCTGATCGTCGCGAGCGCGGCCTCGGACCCGTCGAGAAGCGTCGACTCCGTGATCTCAAGCTCGAGCCGGTCGGGATCGAAAGCATAGCGCCGGAGTTCCCGTGACACGGTCGCGGCAAGCGGCTGCGTCTGGAACTGCATCGGCGAGAGATTGACGGCAACCCGCATATGATCCGGCCACTGCGAGGCTTCACGGATGGCCTCGCCGATCGCCCACGCCCCCATGCTGAGGATCAGGCCGGACTCCTCGGCGATGGGAATGAACTCGTCCGGCGACACGGCACCGAACTGCGGCGACTGCCACCGCATCAGGGCCTCCAGCCCGACGATGCGACCCGTGGCGATTTCGGCGTACGGCTGGAAAACCATCGACGTCTCGCCCTTGTCAACGGCTGTGCGCAGCGCCTGCTCCAGCGCCAGGCGGCGGGCGACGCGCGCGGTCATGTCGGATTCAAACACCGTGCAGCATCCGCGGCCGATCGCCTTGGCGCGGTACAGGGCAAGGTCGGCGTCCCTCAGCGCTTCGTCCGCGCCGATCTTCTCCGGCGGCTCGACTATCCGGACCCCGACGCTCGTATTGAGAGCGATTTCGGCGTCGCCAACGGTGAACGGCTTCCAGAAGAGGTCGATCAGATCCGCTCCCGCGGCCTCGTGCCGCCATCCGGACCGGCTGACCCGCCGCAGGACAGCGAACTCGTCGCCACCAAGGCGAGCGACCATGTCGCCGGGGCCAACGCCGCGGCGAAGCCGTTCGCCGACGGCGGCGAGCAGCGCATCGCCGAACGGGTGTCCCATCGTATCGTTGATGGCCTTGAAGCGATCGAGGTCGAGGCAGCAGAGCAGTATCAGCTCATTGTCGCCGGCCTTGGCGATTGCGGCCTCGACTTCCTCGCGGAAACGGACCCGGCTCACCAGCCCGGTCAACTCGTCGAAGTGCGCAAGGTATTCAAGGCGCTGCTCGGCCTCGATCTTGGCCGTAACGTCCGAGGCTACACCACGCCAGCCGCCGCGGGCCGAGCGGCGGCCCGAAAGCACCCAGTGGCGAAGCTGGCCATCTACCTTCAGACTGGCCGACAACTCCCTGAAGTGATCTCCGTTCTCCATCGAGCGCGCCAGACCCTCGCGCGCCGCGCCCGGCTCGAAGATCTCCACGAAAGCAATCCCATCAAGGGCCGGCGCCGCGACGGCTTCACGAAAGCGTTCCGAAGGCTTCTCGATACGCCCGGAAGGATCGACCTCCCACACCCAGTCGCTCGAGTTATCGCTGAAGTCATTGAGGAGCAGACTGATCGTCTCGTTTCGTGCCGCCAGTTCCTTGCGGTCTCGCCAGTTGCGGATCTGGTCGGCGCTGTACGTGCCGGCGTGACGGATCAGGAACAACGCGTACAGTGATACCAGAACGGCAGCGACGACGCCGTTGATTGCATCCAGGTGCACCAGCGCAGCCACCGCCGAGATGCTGGCGATCGACCAGACAAAGCCGTACGCCGCCCGCGGCACGATCGCCAGCCGAACGGCGCCGCCGGCCATCATTCCAACCATCACGATGCCGCCGACGAGCATGCTGTCGCTGCTCGTCGCCTTGGTCATCACCCAGACGAAACATCCCCAGATGAGCCCGAGCGCGGTGGCGCGGATTGCGACCAGTCGCAACGGCCAAGGCGACCGCCCAGCCTCCTCCGGCTTGCGGTCGGAAAAAAGCACCACCGTGTAGATTGCGTTGAACGCAAGCCAGCCAAACAGGAAGGGCTTCGATATCTGCCCCCAGAAGAGCACGGTCAGGATGCAGGCGTTGAAGATGTTGATGAAGGCTGCCGTCGGCGTCGAACCCTGGAGCACGCGCATTTGCTCGACGGCGGTATGATCCACCGGGCCGGGATCGGCCGCACCGAATGGCCCGGTCGCACTGCCGCCAGCATCAGAGGTTTTAGGCAAGTCATCACCCGATAATTGGGTTGTCCAGAACGGCACAATGCCCGCGACGATTAAATTTGGCGTAAGCCCTGTTCGAAATCAGCGCCTGAATGCACGACCATCGTAAAGAGCCGGTTGCCGCAATCGTTCAACTTGTCAGCATCGCGACACCGGGCGGCGCTTCCTTTTCGCCCGGTCACCGACTATGAGACCAACGCCAGAATGCTGCGGGACCGGGGACTGACATGAAGGCGCGCGTGTTCGTCACATTGAAGAACGGGATTCTCGACCCTCAGGGCAAGGCGATTGAAGGGGCGTTGACATCCCTCGGCTTCGCCGGCGTCCAAAGCGTCCGCCAGGGCAAGGTCTTCGACATCGATCTCGCCGAGACCGACAAGGCGAAAGCCGAGGCGGCCCTCACAGCAATGTGCGACAAGCTCCTCGCCAACACGGTGATCGAGACCTACCGGGTCGAAGTCCAGTAACCGCCCGCCTCAGCCGGGATACCTCACTTGAGCGCAACAGCCCTGGTCGAGACTTCACCGGCGCGCCGCCTTGCTCCCTGGGTGATAGCCGGCACGCTCCTCATCCCCGTCATCCTCGTCATCGTGGTCTTCCCGGCGCCAATGGGCGACCTGCGGGAGCAGATCGCCTGGGGCCGTCACTTTCCGCTGGTGACGCCGCGTCATCCGCCGATGATGGCGTGGACGAGCGGCGTCGTCGACCTGTTCTTCGGTCCGAGCATGCTGGCGCAGATGGTCGCCGGGCAGGTCCTCCTGCTGGTCGGCCTCCTTTATGTGCACGCCACCCTTCGCCTCGTGGCAGATGAGGCTGGCGCGTTTCTTTTCACCTTCCTGTACGCCACCTCTTTCTGCTTCTCGGTAATGCCCCTGTCCTGGGTGATGAATGCCGACTTGTTGCAGGTGATGTCGTGGCCGGCGGTAGTCTTCCATTTCCTCCAGGCGTCCCGCTCCAACCGCTGGCTGCACTGGCTCGCCTTTGCTGTGTTTTCGGCGGTTGCCATCCTCACCAAGTACACGGCGATCCTGCTGTTTGCCGGCATGGTGACGGCGATCCTCTCCGTTCCCGGCTTCCGGGCGACGTTGCGACAATTCCGGCTCTATGTCGCGGTCCTCGTCGGCGTTCTGCTGGTCGCACCGCATGCGATCGCGCTATCCGGCCACAACGCAGCAATAGGCTTCGGCCTTCGCTTCTTTGGAGCCAATCATTCGCTCGCCGACTACGTCGCAAGCCTCGCCAGTATCGTCGGTGGATACTTCCACTACCTGTTCCCGGCCTGGCTTGTGATCGTCCTCGGATTTCTCGGGCGCGCATTGATCGTTCGCGCGCCCGGGACCAAAGCGGAGTTTCCCGATGCTGTTCGTTTTGTCCTCGTTCTCAACGCCGCGATCCTGATTTTCGCGGCCCTTCTCGTCATTTTCGGGGGCCTCAACTACCAGCCACGCTTCAATGCGCCCCTGACGGCGCTGGGCGTACTCGCGGTGGCACCGCTAATCGGCTGGCGGGTTGGACGGCAGGCCTCGGGCGAAATTGCCGTCGTCAGAGGGGTGGGCATCTTCAACTTTGCCGCCGCTGTCGCTGCCGCGATCACGTACACCTTCCTCGCCTCACACAACGTGACGCAGGAGCCCGTCAAGGAACCAACGGAGACCATCCTCGGCGACTGGAACTCCCGATATTCGTGCGGACCAGCATGGGTGATTGGCCACCGCAGGGCCGCCCAGCTCGTCGGCCTCAACACGCCGGGCGCATCCACGATTGCCCTTGAGGACTTGCTGCGCGGACCGTCCTGGTTCGACCCGGCGGATCTCCGCGACCGCGGAGCCATCGTGATCTACTACGTCCCCATTCCCGACGACTTGTTGCAGCCGGTGATCCCGGAGGCAACGTTGACGGCGGAGCGGGTATTCACCGCACCCCTCCTGCGCACGTGGACCGGCGCGGCCCTGACCTATCACTACCGCTTCTTTCCGCCAACGAAGTGCCCTGGCTGACTACTGGAGTCCGGGAGGTGTAACGGCGTTTGTCACAGGATCGGCCTAGGGCCCTCGCTTAAGGTCCCCGGATGCCTCACATCCTCCCGACCGCCGTCGCGATCCTGCTCACCGCATCGACGCTGCAGAAGACCGCCGCGGCCTCGCATGACTGGCTCGGCGCGCCCATTATTTTGGCAGGCTTTTCCTGTGATTCTCCCCTCAGAATCATCTATGCGTGTCGCATGAAATCCGCCGTCGTCGTCTTCCCCGGCTCCAACCGCGAACGCGACATGATCGCCGCGCTGGAGAAGATCACGGGCCGGCGCCCGGCTATCGTCTGGCATGCCGACACCGACCTGCCCGCCGCCGATCTGATCGTCCTCCCGGGTGGTTTCTCCTATGGCGACTACCTGCGCTCCGGCGCCATCGCCGCCCGCGCCCCGATCATGCGCGCCGTGGCGGAACGCGCCGCCAAGGGCGTGCCGGTGCTCGG
>JBDTLN010000206.1:0-4963 GCA_039934795.1 Bauldia sp.
CCCTGGTCTGGCTTCGCTTTGGCATCCTCGCCCTCATCGCCGCCTCCATCACCCCCTACGGTCCGGAATCGATGCTGTTGACCGTGCGCATCCTCGGTATCGGCGACGCGCTTGGTGTCATCGGCGAATGGCGCCCGCAGGATTTCGGCCATATCGGCACTTTCGAAATCGTCCTGCTCCTCGCCCTCGGGGCCGCCCTCTGGCGCGGGTTCGTCCTCTCTCCCGTCCGCATCCTAGCCCTGCTCGCCATCCTCCATCTCGCCCTCTCGGCCCAACGAAACGGCGAGCTGCTCGGCCTCCTCGCACCGATCTTCCTCGTCGGCCCGGTCGCCCGCCAGTTCCCGGCACTCGCCCGCGCCCCGGTCGAAAAGCTCGGCGCGGCGGGCACGCTCGTCGCCACGGTGATCCTCGCCGCTCTCGTCCCCGCCACATTCGCCATCGCCGCCGCCGGCGACTTCCGTCCGGCTTCGCGGATCACACCAGCCGCCGCGGTCGCGGCGCTGCGTCAGGCGACCGACGGACCGATCCTCAACAGCTACGATTTCGGTGGCTACCTTATCGCCAACGGCATCCCGACCTTCATCGACGGCCGTACCGAACTCTATGGCGGCGCCTTCACCGCCCGCTACAACAATGCCGTCACCCTTGCCGACCTCGACGACTTCGTGAAGCTCCTCGACGAATACCGCATTGACGCAACGCTCCTGTGGCCCGGCACGCCGGCCATCGCCTTCCTCGACCGCCTGCCCGGCTGGCGGCGGATCCATAGCGATGGAACGGCCGTCGTCCACGTCCGTAGCGGCGGCAGATAGCGCCCGCTTGGCGCAATCCGGCCGAGGGTGCATCTTCGCCGGGGGCAAAGCGGAGATCGGCGAAAAATGAAGCTGCAGTTGTGGGCCGCGGGCGCCGTGGCGATGGCATGTCTTGCCCTGCCGGTCATGGCACAGGACAACACCGAGACCGCCGACGCATTGTTCGTCGCCGGCCAATTCGCGCGCGCCGAGGGCCTCTACAAGGCGCTCGTGAAGGAAACCCCGACCGATGCCGTGGCGCTCACCCGTCTCGGCGCCCTCGCGCTCTATTCCAATCGTCTGCAGGAAGCCGAGGACTGGCTCGAAAAAGCGATCGTCGCCAAGGCCGATGCGACGGAAGCACAGGTCCTGCTCGCCGAAACCTTCTATCGCCGCAACGACTTTGCGAATGCGGCGCGCAGCCTTGAGGCTGCCGGTTCCGCCGCCGCATCCCTGCCGACCTGGCCGAGCTTCACCACGCTCGTCCTCGACAAGCTGCAAAGCTTCGCCAACACCAGGCCTTATGAGATCGAGGCAAAGGGCCCGCGAACGGTTCTCAAATTCGTCAAGACCGACCCGCTCCCCATCGTCAAGGTGACGGTCAACGGAAAGGAGGCCGTGTTCTTCATCGACACCGGCGCCGCCGAAGTTCTGCTCGACACCCAGTTCGCGAAGGAATTGGGCGTCCCCCAGTTCGCTGCGACTCCGGCCCTGTTCGCTGGCGGCCAGGGCGGTTCAGTCGGCAGCGGCAAGCTCGAGACGCTCGGTCTTGGAAACTGGACCTTGAAGAATCTCCCCGTCCAGATCGTCGACACGCGCGCCTTCTCCGATGCCTTTGGTGTCCGGATCGACGGCTGCATCGGCACGATGATCTTGTCGCGGTTCCTCTCGACGATGGACTACGCCAGGGGCGAACTGGTCCTTGAGCCGAAGCGGACGAAGGTCGCGCAGACACCCGGCAAGGTCGCCATCCGGTTCTGGCTGACCGGCGACCACGTCATCGTCGCCAACGGTGTCGTCAACAATTTGCCGCCGGCCCTGTTCTTCGTCGACAGCGGCCTGACGTCGGGCGTCAACCTTCGTCAATCGATGTTCGAGGTCGCCGGCATCCGGTTGCAGGAGGACAAGGCCTCAAAGGCGCAAGGCGGCGGCGGATCCTTCAGCAGCGTTCCCTACGACGTCGCGAAAGTTGCGTTGGGGCCATGGCGGGAGAAGAACGTCCCGGGCGTATTCGACGGCCCGCAGGTCGCCGAGGACAAGTTCGGATTTTACGTTCAGGGCCTCGTCGGACACGAGTTCCTGAAGCCGCACCGGGTCACGTACGATTTCGCCAGGATGCGAATTCACATCGTTCCGTAGGGCGGGACAGCGACCCCTGCTCGCCCGGAGCTATTCCTCACCTGACGGTCCGTCGGAGGGACCCGGTCCGGCGTCCGCGACAGGCGCATCGTTCCGCGGCCCGCCCTGTTCGTTGTAGCGCTCACGGAACGGACGCCGACGCCGCCCGCGGAAGTCGCCGCGCTCTCGGTTCTGCTGACCGCCATTGTTCTGCTGGTCCCCGCGGTTGTTGTCGTAACCGCGAAATTCCTGACCACGATTGTCTTGCCGGCTCTCGTTGGGCGACCGACTCTGCTGGGCGCCTTCATCCTCGCCTTGCCCGCCGCCGTTGACGTAAGGCTGCGGGTCCGAAGCGCCAAAGGCTGGCTGCTGACCGCCCTGGTAGTTCTGATTTCCGCCCTGGTTGCCTTGGTTGCCGCCTCCCTGATAGCCGGGATTGCCGCCCTGATTCCCCTCAAAGCCGTTGCCGCCGTCGGCACCGTCTTCGTCTTCCTCATCGTCGCCGTCGCTGCGGACGACAGGTTGAGGTTGCGGCATCTGGGCCTGCGCCGCGGCGACCATCCGATAGTAATGCTCGGCGTGCTGGAGATAGTTCTCGCTCGCTACGCGGTCGCCGGAGGAATGCGCGTCGCGCGCCAGCTGAACATACTTCTCGGCGATATGGAGCGCGGTGCCGCGAATCTTCACGTCGCCGCCATTGCTCTCATAGGATCGCGTCAGCGGGTTCGGGCCCTTGCGGTTGTTTCGGCCTCGCATGCGCTTGTTATTGTTGTTGTTATTGTTGTTGTTGTAGTGATTCTGCTGTCCTTGCCTCATCGATTCTTCTCTTGGGTTAGGTCAGGAAATTTCCGACGAATCGTCATCGCCGACATGGGCTCGCACCCTGGCGACCCTGCCGCGTTAGCAACGCCACCCGGCACTGCCGGTGGGCCCGCACGCTCTGTTGAATTCGATTCACCCGGTCAAGGTTTCCAGATGCGGGAAATCCCGCGATGCCGGTCTTAGCTAACGAATGACGGTTCGAACCTTCCGACGGACCTGACCATCGCGACCGTTCGAGTGAGCGGCGTGTTCACACCAAGCGCCGACGCCGTAACCCCTAGTCTCGACACCTAGCCTCACCTGGCATCGAACGCGCCCGTCTTTGGTACGGCGCCCGGAAACTAGCCGTTTCATATGGCATTTCCAAGTCTAATTTTCAGGCCGCTCCCTGTCATGCCACATCAGCGCTAACAAATTCAGCGCGCCAGCTCAGCCACCCGGTCGATGCCGGCAAGATCGCGATGGAGCCGTACTTTCCAGCCATTCCCGGTCGCCAGACCGCCCACGGCACCTGCCTGGCCAGCGCCCATTTCGAGAAATGTGCGGCCATCGGCGACGAGAAGTCGAGACAACTCCTCGATCGTGACCCGGAAGGCGTCGAGCCCATCCTCGCCACCGTCCAATGCGACATGGGGATCGTAGAGACGCACATCAACCGGCAATCCGGCGATCTCGCCGGTGGGAATATAGGGCGGGTTGGAGACGATGAGATCGAAGACCCCGTCGATGTCGCTGGTCCAGTCGCCGACCACCAGTTCGGCCCGACCCCCGACGGCGAGATAATCTGCATTCTCCCGGGCTGTGGCGATGGCGCCCGCCTCGCAGTCGACGCCGAGACCGCGCGCGTTTGGCAGTTCCCGGAGGAGGGCAAGCAGGATGACGCCCGTGCCCGTGCCAAGGTCGAGGATGCGCAGCGGCGCGCCGCGCTGCCCGGCAGCATCGACCGCCGCAAGCGCCGCCGAGACCACCGTCTCGGTGTCCGGCCGGGGCACCAGCGTGCCCGGCGAGACGACGAACTCGAGACCCCAGAACTCCTTGCGGCCGAGGATACGCGCCACCGGCTCGCCGGCCACACGCCGCTCGGCGAACCCCAGCACCCGCGCCGCGCTGTCGGGATCGACGCGCTGCTCGTCGAACATCACCAGGTCGCCGGCGTTGATGCCGAGGGCGTGAGCGACCAGCAGCCGCGCGTCGAGCTGCGCCGTCCCTTGCCGTCCGTCCTGTTTGAAGGCCGCATCGAACCGGCTCGCGATCTGCCGCCGAAGCGAGCCGATGGTCGAGCCGGCAAGCGACGTCACAGCGCCGTCTCCGCAGCCAGGAGGCTTGCCTGATGGTCGGCGATCAGCGGCTCGACGATCTCGTCGAGCGCATCGCCCGACAGCACGTGGTCGAGCTTGTAGAGGGTGAGGTTGATGCGGTGATCGGTGACCCGGCTCTGGGGATAATTGTAGGTGCGGATGCGCTCCGAGCGGTCGCCGCTGCCGACCTGGTCCTTCCGCGCCGCGGCTCGCTCGGCGTCGACCTTCTGCCGCTCGAGGTCGTAGAGACGGGTGCGCAGCATCTGCATCGCCGTTGCGCGGTTCTGGTGCTGCGAACGCGACACCGACGTAACGATGATGCCGGTCGGAATGTGCAGGATGCGGACACCCGAATCGGTGGTGTTGGCATGCTGGCCACCAGCGCTCGATGCCCGCGTCGTATCGAGGCGAATGTCCTCCGGACGGATGGCGATGTCGACCTCTTCAGCCTCCGGCATGACGGCCACCGTCGCCGCGGACGTATGTATCCGCCCGTTCGCCTCGGTCGCCGGCACGCGCTGCACGCGGTGCACGCCCGATTCGAACTTCAGCCGCGCAAAGACGCCCTTGCCTGTCACGTCGGCGATGATTTCCTTGTAGCCGCCGGCCTCGCCCTGGCTCTCCGAGAGCACGTTGACCTTCCATCCATGCAGGTCGGCATAGCGATGGTACATGCGGAAGAGATTGCCGGCGAACAGGGCGGCCTCGTTGCCG
>JBDTLN010000207.1:0-4936 GCA_039934795.1 Bauldia sp.
TAACGATTGCCTTGCTTGGCGAGATCTATGACGGAAGCTGCGGAATCCTTGGTCACGAACCCAGGTCCGGTAGGATAATCGACCACGGGCATAAGCTTGTACTTCTTCATCAGGTCGAACTGGACCACCGGAATATAGCCCATCAGATATTGCTGGGCGTCGATGCCCCATTCCATCTTGCCATCGGCGACCGCCTGGAGGATGCCCGGCGACAGGTCGAACGTACCAAGCTTGACTTTGCCGACGAGGCCGAGGTCCTCAAGGGCGGCGAGCGCCGGTTCGGCGGAGTTGATGCCGCAGCCGAGCAGGAATTCGACGTCCGGGTTGGCGTTGAGGTAGGCGAGGGTCCGGCTCTTCATTTCCGTCGGATCCATGACGCCCGGCACTACCGGCACGTCGACGCCGAGGCCCTTGGCGAAGCCGGCGCAACGATCGTCGAGCGACTGGTTGCCGACTTCATGATTGAGGCAGGCCGCCTTCTTGACGCCCATCTTCGCAACGCGCTCACCAGCGAGCACGCCGGCATCGTACTCCGACTGGCCGAGATAGATGAGGCCGCCAAGCTCCTTGGTGAGCTTCCCGCCACCCGAGTCGATGACCATCACCGGTATGCCGGCGGCGATCGCGTCCTTGACCGGGCCGCTGAGCGCTGCGGCGTCGGGGATCGACACTACCAGCCCGTCCGGCTTGGAAGCGGCCGCCGCCGTGATCATCTGGGCCATCTTGGCCATATCGAAGGTCTCCGGCGCCAGGTATTCCGCCTTAACGCCGAGCGTCTTGGCAGCGTCGTCCATGCCGTTCTTGACGACCGACCAGTAGGGGTCGCCGCCCTGGCCATGAGTGACGAACACTACCCGGGTCTCCGCCATGGCTGTGCTGTACAGGCCACCGGCGACTGCGAGGCTCAAAGCCAGCATTCTTGCGATACGCATCGCTTCCCTCCGTGCTGATTGCGGCTCGTCCCGGCGAGCCATCCGTGGAATTTGTTGTCTGCGATCGAGGGCCGAACGGTATTTCTGATCCATTCAGCGCCAGAATGGAATATCCATTGCGCTTTCGGCACAGTCAAACAAAACAGCCCGCGACCTGATGTCAGGCGCGGAGGCTTAGCGCGGCTCGATCGGCGATGAATGTCGCGGCCGGATGGCTGCGGAGGGCCGTTGCAGGCAGGTCTGTGGTCACGGGACCGCCGAGTGCCTGCGTCAGGATGGCGCTTTTGTGGGCACCGCTTGCCAGTACAAGTATTTCGCGCGCCTCGAGCAGGTTGCCGATGCCGAGGGTCAGTGCCTGCCGTGGCACGTCCGCCTCGCTACCCCAGTAAGCTGCATTGGAGCGGATCGAGTCTGCCGCAAGCGTCACCGGGCGGGTGCGGCTATCGAAAGCACTGCCCGGTTCATTGAAGCCGAGGTGGCCGTTGGCGCCGAGGCCGAGGACGGCGAGGTCGATGCCGCCGAGTTCGGCGACCCGTCGCTCCATGCGGGCGGCCTCGGCCTGCGGATCGGATGCCGACGGCTCGAAGGCGTCGATGCGCCGGTCGGGGATGCCGAGCGGATCGAGCAGCTCGCGGCGAAGCCACAGAAACAGCCGCCGGCGGTCGTCCCTCGCAATGGCCGCATATTCGTCGAGCGTGACGGCTCGCATGGCCGAAGCATCGAAGGCGCCATCCTTCCGGGCGGCGACAAGTTCGCGGAAGAGGCCGAGCGGCGTTTCGCCGGTCGGGAAGATGCAGACAGATGCGGGATTCTTGCGCAGGGCCGTGACGACGAAGTCGCACGCCTTACGGCTGAGGTCGGCATAGTCGGCGGCTTCGATGAGGCGCGTCATCCGCCGAGGTCATAGCCTAAAGGATGCGCCCCCTCCACCACGCTCTCGCGTAGTGTTTCCGGTACGGGACGGGAACTTGGAACGCGTCGTGACCTGCCTCGCCTGGTGTCCCGCAGGATGTGCTCCGCTTGAGTTTAGCGGTCGCTGATCATCGTCATCAGGCGGATGTGCGGGTCCTTGGCGAAAAGCTCGGGCGCCTTCTTGGCGAACTCGCTGAGATGGGGCAACTCCATGTGTTTGTCCCATTCGCCACGGTTGGTCCAGTTCTCGTAGAAAGTGAACTCGGTCGGGTTATCGTTGTCCTGGTGGAGGTGATACTCGACGCATCCCGGCTCCGGCCGGGTCGGATGGACCAGACCGAGAAGGAATTTCCTGGTTTCCTCGATCTTGTCGGGCTTGGCGACGAGATGGGCGATGATAGTGAGTTGGGTCATGACATTTTCTCCCTGGTTTCCGGTCTTCCGAGTCCGACGGCCTGTCGTGGCCGATCAGGGCCGCTTGCTGATCATCGTCATCAACTCGATGCGCGGTGTCACGGCAAGCAGCTCGTCGGCGCGGCCGGCAATCGCCTGGACGAGGGGCTGGCCCATGTGAAGGTCCCAGTGCCGCCTCGTGGTCCAGCTTTCGTAGAAGATGAAGACAGTCGGATCCTCGTTGCCCTGATGAAGGTGGTACTCCACGCAGCCGTCCTCGGGCCGGGTCGCATCGACCAGTGACAGAAGGAATTGAGCCGTCTCGGCGATCTTGTCGGGCTTGGCGACAAGGTGGGCGATCAAGGTCAGTTGCCTGTCGTCGGAGGCGCCCGGCGGCTTGTCGACCCAGCCCGGACCGAGCGCTTTTTCCTCTTCGGCCGTGTCGACAACTCTCCCTGGACCGCCGTTCGTCGGGTACTTCCACTTCGGAAATTTCACTGCGGATTTCTCCATTGCCTGGCCTCCCCTGGTGCGCGTCGTCAGGCGCGCTGGCGAAGGCGCGAATAGAGGGTGGCGGCTACGACGGTCAGCAAGCCGAGGAGCCAGTACTGCCAGGCCGGCGTCAGGCGAAGGAAGGTGGTGACGTTGAACGCCTGCTGGATAAGGGCCGCGCCAAGAAGAGCGCCGATGAACGAGCCGCGTCCCCCGAAGAGACTGGCGCCGCCGAGGACGACGGCCGTGATGCTCATCAGCGTGTAGGTGACTCCGGCCGTTGGATCGCCGACGCCGATCTGAGCCATCAACATTACGCCGCCAAGCCACGTGAAGACCGCACAGACGATATAGGCGCTGAAGATCGTGAACTCGACGCGAACGCCAACCTTGCGGGCGTTGGCTTCATTGGAGCCGACCGCACGCAGCGACAGGCCCCAACGGCTGCGGCGGACAATGACCTCCATGATAATCGCGAGGACCACGGCAACCAGAAAGGCGACCGGCACGAAGCCGATGCGTGTGCTGATTAGTTCGGTGACCGTGGAATTGATGAGACCATCAGGAATCTCACGGAGAAGCAGGGCGGTGCCGCGAATGCCCATGTAGGTGGCGAGGGTGGCAATGACCGCGGTAATCATGGCGACGCGAATGAGGAAGGCGTTGAGGAAGCCGACGAAGACTGCAACGGCGAGGGAAAGAGCGAACCCGAAAACGATCGAACCGCTGCTGACATCGTCGAGGACGAAAAAAGAGGCCACGACGACGACAAACCCTGTTAGCGGGCCGACCGACAAATCAATGCCGCCGGTGAGCAGGACAACCAGCTGGCCCATGGCGATGAAGGCGAGGGCGGTGAACAGCGTCAGCACGTTGCCGAAATTCGACCCGGTCAGGTAGAACGCGTTGGAGTGGGCGGCGTAGGTGCCGAGGACGAGAAGCGCGACAACCAGTACGACGCTCGGCGCGTAGTCGCCCTTGCGAAAACGCTCCAGCGTGGACTCCCCGGACTCGCGTGCAACGCCAGTACGCAGGGTCGTCGAAGTCAGGGTGGCGCGCGTGATATTGCGCTCGGTGACTGCCTCTCCCTCGATCTCCTCGATGACCTGGCCGCGGGAGAAAACAAGGACGCGATCACACAGTCCCTGGAGTTCAAGAGTGTCGGACGATGCCACGACCACGGCCATGCTGTCATTGGCGGCCTGACGCAGGATCTTGTAGATCTCGAGGCGGGCGCCGGCGTCGACGCCCTGGGAGGGTTCGTCGGCAAGCAGTACGTCGGGTTCGCCGAGCAGAGCGCGGGCAATCACCGTCTTCTGCTGGTTGCCACCGGACAAGGATCGTACCGGCGTGTCGATGGTCGGTGTCTTGATCGACAGGGCCTCGACTTCGCCTTCGATGGCGCGCCGCTCGGCTGAGCGGCGCATCAGACCGGCTTTCGCAAATCTGGCAAGAGCCATCAATCCGACGTTCTCGCCGACGGAAAGCGGCAGCATCAGGGCCTCTCGGTGGCGCTCTCGCGGGATGTAGGCGACGCCGGAATTGCGGGCAGTGGTCGTGTCGGCGAGATTGGCGGCGCGACCCTTGATCGTGACCCCGCCGGAATTGGAGTTGAGGCCGGCAAGGGCCCTGAGGAAATCGCGCTGGCCGTTTCCCTCGATGCCGGCGAGGCCGATGATTTCACCGGCATAGGCATTCAGTCTGACATTCTTGAAAGCGGCGCCGGATAGGCCATCGACGGCAAGGATTGGCCGGCCGCCGCGGTCCGTGACTGCTGGCTTCGGCGGGTAGGCCGTGACCAGGGCCCGGCCGACGATCAGGTTGATGATCTCGGTCTCGCTCACCGACCTGCCATCGAAGGTGCCGCGCACTTCACCATCGCGCAGCACAGTGACGCGATCGGCGATCGCCTTCACTTCGTGGATGCGATGGGAGATGTAGATGACCGTGCGATTCTCGCCAGTTATGCGGCGGATGCGACTGAAGAGGCGTTCGACCTCACCGGCATCCATGTGCTCGGTCGGCTCGTCGAGAATGAGAACCTTGGGTTCCAGCGCCAGCGCCTTGACGATCTCGATGAGGTGTTGCTGGGCGAGGCTGATGTCCTCCAGGCGCATCCTGGGATCAATGTTGCTTTCCCAGAAAGCCAGGCGCTCGGCGATCCAGCGGCCGACCTCGGCACCCGCCGGCCGTTTCCCCGGGGGGAG
>JBDTLN010000208.1:0-4892 GCA_039934795.1 Bauldia sp.
CCGCCCGCTCACCGGTTGAGGCTCGTCAGCACCACCGCTCCGCCACCGTACCCGGCCGGTAGCGGTCATGGGCAATGCCGAGCGCGACGCCGCGGCCGCCCTCCGGGTGGTACTTCATCGATTTCAGGATATGCCGCACCTGCTCGGCGGTGCCGACCATCGGCAGCATCAGACCCTCGGCGCCCATATCCATGGCGCGGGCGATGTGGTGGTACTCCAGCGACGGCACCCGGACGATCGCCGGCAGCTGGGCCGCCTCGAAATAGCGGATGACGCTCTTCACCGTCTCGAAATGGAAGCCGGAATGCTCAAGGTCGAAGAGAACGAAATCACAGCCGGCCGATTTGAGGATGTGACCGATGCCGGGCGTCGCGAACTCGACGATGAAGTGGCCCAGCTTCGGCTTCCGCGTACCCGCCATGGCTTTGAGGCCATGTTCCGCCATTCTTTCTTCCCTCCCTTTTGCCGCCCACCTCGGGCGAGCCGGACATGTGCAACTGCAGTCAGGCCGATCCCTCGCAGACGAGATCGCAGATCGCGACCGTCTTCCTGGCGACGTGATCAGTGCTCGCCTTGTCGAACGACAAATAGTGCGGCGACTTGAGGTGAAGATCGAAGGCGGCCCGGTCGTCGTAGATCTCGTAGAGCAGGATACGGTCGCTCTCGCCCTGCGGCTCCAGCACATCGAAGCGCCGGCAGCCGGGCTCCAGCTTGGCCGAGTCGCGCGCATTGGCGTCCATGAGCACGCGAAAGTCGCCACGCCTGCCGGGTTTCAGCAGAAACTCGACCATCACCACAAAGCCCGTCATTGGTATCCCTCGACGACATCGTTGTGGCGAGACCCTACGTGTCGGCCACCCGGCGTCAAGCTATTGGATGCTGCAGGGCGGTCGGCTAGAACCCCCGCGACCTCAATCGCCGACTCGGGCCGAAAGCCAACATGCGCCGATATCTTGAGATCCCAATTGGCCTGATGATCCTGTTCGCCCTCGGCGCCTGCAGTCTTTCCGGGCTGGGGGAACGCATGGGCGCCCTTGTGGGAGGCAGCGTTGTCGGCGATCCGGACACGGCTGCGACCGCCGGCATTGGCGTGAAGCCCGGCTTTGCCGACCCGTCCGGAGCTGCGCGCCTCATCTCGGCCTATCGCCAGAGCCGCGGCCTCTCCGCCGTCAAGGTCAATGGCAAGCTCGGTACGATCGCCGCGGTCCACGCCCGCCGGATGGCAGCGACCGGACGGCTCGATCACGTTCTTCCGGGCGAAGGCAGCTTCATGAAGCGGATGACCGCCGGCGGCTATGACGCCTCGGTGGCGGCGGAAAATATCGGCGCCGGCTACGACAACCTCGCCGAAGCCATTGCCGGCTGGAAGAATTCGCCGCACCACAACGAGAACCTGCTGCGTCCCGGCATCACCGAGATCGGCATCGCCGTCGCCAACGCGCCCGACGGCAAGTTCAAGCAATGGTGGTCGCTCGTCCTCGCCGCGCCCTATGAAAGGCCGGAAGGCGGGCCGACGGCCGGCCCGCCGATCATGATCCGGTAGCCGCGCTAGATCAGCGACTCGCGGATCTGCATCACCTCGAAGACAACGCCGCCCGGCGAGCGGAGGAACGAGAGGCGTCGCGAGCCGAATCCGGCGCTGACCTCCACCGGCGGCAACAGCACCTCGGTGCCCGACGCCGCCAGTTCCGCCATGGCAGCGTCCATATCGTCCACCTCGAAGACGGCATGGGTGAGCCCGTCCCTCAGCGGATGCGGGAGCTTGTGCTCGAAGAGCGTCTTCGGCGTCAGGAACATCCGCGTCCCGCCGAACTCGACGATGGCGTATTCAAACGCGCCGTCGGCGGTATCGAGGCGCTCGTGCACGCGGAGCCGCCCACCGATCCCGGTGAAATAGGCGATCTCCGCGGTAACGTCCGCGACGCGCACGCCGATGTTCCAGAGTTTTCCGTCCACGGCACCCTCCCCTCTGCGGTCCGGCGCCGATCTTGGCACGTCTAGCCGCGTCGCCGCCTCAATTTTCGCAGCGCCGCCTTTGCAGCAATCTCCGCCCGCGCCGACGTACCCCCGAGCGCGTACAGGGCGCCACCGCCCGGCGGCCCGACGATCAGTGTGCCGATGGCAGCACGATCTTTCCAGACATGATCGACCATCGGATGATCGGCCACCGCGCAGGAGTCGATCCGTTCAACGGCAGTGCTGGCGAAGATCGACCGGCCGGCCTCCAGCATGAGTTGGGCTCCCGGGGAAAAGCGCGCTTGCGACTCGTCGTAGGCGATCTTCCAGGTGTAGGCCGTCGCTCCGGCGACGAAACTCACCAGGACAGCGATCGGCTGGCCGACCAGCCGGATCGTGTCGATACGAGCCCTGCCCTCGGACGCCAGCGCCGCCACCGATGCCCGCGCGAACTCGACGGTCGCGTTCCGTGACAGAAGCGCGGTACGGGCCCGCCCCTTCCAGCCTGAAGCCTCGAGGTCGAGGAATTCCTCGAATGCCGCCCGCACCGCCGCCTCCTCCGTGACGGAGTCTATTGCGACGACGCCCTGGTCGGCGAGCCGCAACATCTGCCGCCGGTACTCGTTGCGGCGCTTTGCGGAAAGGGCCTCACGCGGATTGGCCGAGCCCGTGGCAGGCCGGAGCAGCATGCCACGCAAGTGCTCGCCGAGGGTGACGACCGGCCGGCGGGTCCGGCGGGCCATGGCGCGGAAGATTTCAGCGATCGGCCCATCGAGTGGCAGATCCGGAACGACGAGCGAGCGACCACGCGCCGCGAGCCCCTCGACGAGACCCGAAATGCCGGCATCGAGCGCCTCACCGTCGACCAGCGGCGCGCCAAGCGGAGCGTAGGGATTGCCGAAGAGCCGGAATGCCGGAGCAATGCGTCCAAGGCGCACCGGCGCCAGCGGCGCGGCGGCGATCAATTCGCCCCTCCCATTCCGCACCGTCGCCAGCGCCGTCGCGCCGCCAAGGTGGCGGACGAGCGGCAGCATGAAAGCTGGATCGAAGAAGACGCTATCGGCCGAATCGCGCAGCGCCAGCGCCGCCCATTCATCGACCGGAGCGGCGTTCATCGGCACCAGGGCAAACCCCCAGGCGGGCGCTATCGATTTCGCAACAGGGGGCGTCACCGCGCGGGCGGCCGGCGGAACCGGCGGCGCTGCAACCTCGGGCGGATTGAAAAGCGCCGGCGCCTCGATCGCAGACGAGACAGTCGCAGGCTCCTCGACCGCGTCGTGCGCCTCAGCCCGCGCCGGGATCTCGGGGTTGAACAGGACCGGTGGCGACGCCAAGGCCTGCTGTTCGACCTTTGGCGGCACGAACGCCAGAACATCGTCCGCGATTGGGGCGGCCGGCACCAGCAATGCGGCAGGCGCCGGCGGATCGAGCGCCGCCAGCAGCGGTGCCGTTTCCACGAACTCGCGCGCAAACGGGTCGGGGGCCAAGTCGACAACGTCCGGGTGAATTTCGACAACGGCCGTCAGTCGGTGGCGTACGATCGGCGGCTCGGTTGAGCTCTGCGGCTCGGCAGCAGGCAACTCGAAGGAAAAATCTTCCCGTGGCGGGTCGGCGAGAAGCGGCTCGATGGCAACGGCGTCCAGCGCATCCAGCGCTTTCTGGGCAGCCTCGATCACCTCCGCCGCCACTGGTTTGGCCGGCTCGGCCACCACCGCCGGTCGAGCACGCCTTGCGGTCTTCTCGGGGGGCACGACCCAGGCGTCGAAAGGCTCGGGCGGCGGGAACCGCATCTCGGGGGAGACCTCGGCCTCACCAATATCCGCGGCGCGAGACCCGGTCACCGATGCGACTCGTGTCCGCAGTTTCTTGTTGCTCCTGGCGCCGATGAATCCCATGGCTGACCGACTGCCCTAGACTGTCCCGACCGCCGGCCTTGCCGGCCGGCGCGTCGTCACGATCCACGAATGAATGCCAAGTCGCGACGCGGTGACCCAGTAGAGCGCGATTGTCTCGGCGATCAGCGCCGTGGAGGTGGCGATCGCCGCGCCCGTCAGGCCGAGGAGTGGAATGAAGGTGAAGTTGAGAATGACGTTGAGGACGAAGGCGCCGGTGTAGACCGCGGCACAGATGCGCTGCTGCCCGGCCATGGGCAGGAGACCCTCCGCCGGGCCGATCGAAGCGCGCACCAGGAGCCCGACCGACAGGATAAGGAGCAGCGGGTAGCCCGCCCCAAAGCTGGGCCCGAACAGAAGGAGGAGCGGCTTGCCGACCAGCGCCAGCAACGCCACCATCGCCAGGGAGGGCCAGAAGGTCCAGTGCAGCGTGTCGTGGACGAAGGCTTCGAGCTGCGCCCGATCGCCCGCGGCGTGATACTGCGAGAAGCGGTTGGCGACGCCAACGCGCACCGCGAAGTAGACGAACTGCACCAGCACCAAGGTCTTGACCGCGGCGAAATAGACGGCCGCCTGCGCCGGATCGACCAGCCGCCCAACGATGAGGATGTCGACATTGGTCAGGAGATTGAAGAAGCCCTCGAGGAGGAACATCGGCAGCGCCATGGCGAGCCAGAAGGCGGGGCGATAGATGGTCGCGCCCATCGCCGAGAGGGCGTTGGCCGGCGCGCCGAAACCGACGGCGATTGCCATGAAGAGGAGTATGAGGATCGGCCGGAGAATGAAGGTGAGCCAGAGGCTCATATTCGCCCAGTTGAAAGACCGCGTGATGCCTTCCTGGATCTCGCCGATCGCCAGCATGGGCAGCGCGAAGGCCGCCAGATAAAGCGGAATGACGTAGTAGTTCGAAACGCTCCCGCCGAAGAAGTAGAGGCCGAGGATGCCGACCGCCGCGATGGTGCTCGATGCGACGATGCCGTGGACACGGCTGGCGAAGAGCACGCCCCGCAACAGGCCATCCTCTCGGCGCACAAGATATTCCGG
>JBDTLN010000209.1:0-4889 GCA_039934795.1 Bauldia sp.
ACGAGGTCGCCGAGCGCCGCGAACGCGGTGAGCGCCGCGACGCCGGCACCGATGGCGAGGCCCGCGGCGACGAGGGCGTTGGACGCCTGGAACGCACCGGCAAGCGGCAGCAGGATGTCGTAAGGCTTGCCGAAGGCCTCGACGGCCAGGCGGAGCTGGAACCCGTCCGGTATCAGCGACCTGACCCTGATCTCGGCGCCGTTCCGTCCTGTCCGCACCAGATGTTGACCCCGCGAGGCAGCGGTCGCGACGATGCTGGCGCCCCAGGCGTCGTCCATGTCGACGACGGCGGTTCCGTCCTGCGGCAGGATGTCCGAGAAAAGTCGTCGCTTGGCGT
Source organism: Bauldia sp. (assembly GCA_039934795.1). Taxonomy (GTDB): domain Bacteria; phylum Pseudomonadota; class Alphaproteobacteria; order Rhizobiales; family Kaistiaceae; genus CAMCWB01. The sequence goes on from JBDTLN010000209.1 coordinate 338, forward strand.
CGAGATAGGCCTCGACGGTCGGGTGGTAGTCCATGTGGTCGCGGCCGAGATTGGTGAAGCCGGCGGCCTTGATGCGGATGCCGTCGAGCCGCCTCTGGTCGAGGCCGTGGCTGGAAGCCTCCAGCGCCGCGGCATTGACCCCTTCGCCGGCAAGCCGGTCGAGACGCCGATGCAGCGCCACTGGATCGGGTGTTGTGAGGCTCCCGTACTCGGTCCATGGCCGGCTGACCACGCCAAGCGTACCGATGCTGGCCGCTTCGTAGCCGGCGGCGCCGAAAATCTGCCGGGCGAACGCGGCGACCGAGGTCTTGCCGCTGGTGCCGGTGACCGCGACCAAGTGTTCCGGCTGGCGGGGAAAGAAACGCGCCGCCAGCTTCGCCAGCGCCAGGCGCGGATCGGCGGCACGCAGCACCGCTACGCCCGGAACCCGCTCGATATGCGCGTCGCTCGCCACCAGGACCGCAGAGGCGCCGCGCGCCGCCGCATCGGCGACAAAGCGCGCGCCGTCGGTAGTCGCGCCGGCCAGCGCCGCGAACAGGAAGCCACGCCTGATGGCGCGGCTGTCGGCCGAAAGCCCCGCAATCTCCTTGGCGCCGTCGCCGTCTGCGAGGGTCAGGTCGGCGGTGACGAGGTCTCCGAGAAGCATTCTCTGGTTTCGGTTGTGCGTGGTTCGGGCATGAGACGCGCCCAGATCAGTTCGATACGAGAAGCGGCAGGGCCGGATCGGCGGCGCGCGGCTCGACGCCGAGCAGCGCCGCGGCACGACGGATGACCGCGCTGACCACCGGCGCCGCATTCATGGCGGCAGTCGCGGCCGCACCCTGCTTTTCGGGCTTCGGCTCGTCAAGCACGACGAGGATGGCATAGCGCGGGTCATCCATGGGAAAGGCGGCGAGGAAAGAATTGAGGCGCTTGTTGGCGGAATAGCGGCCATTCTCCGGCTTTTCGGCAGTGCCCGTCTTGCCGCCGACGAGATACCCCGGGACAGCGGCGTTCTTGCCCGATCCTTTTTCTACATTGAGGCGGAAAAGGTAGCGCAATTCGGCGCTGGTCTCCGGCTTCACAACCTGCACGGCAAGCTTGTCGGCCTCTTCCCGCGTCCGCGGCAGGAAGGTCGGCGGGATGAGCTTGCCACCGTTCATGAGGGCCGCGTCGGCGACGGCCGCCTGCAGCGGCGCCACCGCGATGCCGTGGCCGAAGGCGACGGTCATGGCGGTCAGCTCGGACCACTTCTTCGGCAGGATCGGGGCGGCGATTTCCGGAATCTCGGTCTTCACCTTCCGGGTCAGGCCGAACCTGGCAAGGTAATCCTGCTGCCCTTGCTGGCCGACCTTTAGAGCCATCCGCGCCGACCCGATATTGGACGAGTAGATGAACACCTCCGGCACGGTGAGGACGCGGTGCTTGGCGTGGAAATCGTCGATCGTGAAGCGGCCGATGCGAAGGGAATGCGTTGCGTCGATGCGGTCGCCCATGCGGACCGCGCCGGAATCGAGCGCCATGGCGAACGTAAAGCTCTTGAACACCGAGCCCAGCTCGTAGGCGCCGGCCGACATGCGGTTGAGCCGGTCGGGCTTGTTGGCGTCGACCGGGTCGTTCGGATCGAAGTCGGGGAGCGAGACCATCGCCATGACCTCGCCGGTGTGGACGTCGAGAATGACGCCGGTAGCGGCGATGGCGTGATAGCGCTCCATGCCGTTGACCAGTTCGTCGCGCAGCACATGCTGGACGCGCATGTCGATCGACAGCTTGACGGCACCGAGATCCTCGCCGCGACCGAAGCCGGCGCGGTGCAAGTCACCGAGCCAGCGATCGTCGACATATTTCTCGATGCCGGCGATGCCCTGGTTGTCGATGTTGACGAGGCCGACGAGGTGCGAAGCGGCCGGGCCACCGGGATAGAAGCGCCGGTTTTCGGTGAGGAAGCCGACGCCCGGGATGCCGAGGTCGTGGATCTTCTTCTGCTGAACAGGCGTGATCTCGCGTTTCAGCCACACGAAACCGGCCTCGCCTGAGAGGCGGCGACGAAGCTGCTCGGCATCGAGACCCGGCAGGACGCTGGTGATCAGCTCGGTCGCTTCGTCCGGGTCGAGGATATTGCGCGGCTCGGCATAGAGCGAAGCCATCTTAATGTCCGTGGCGAGAATCTCGCCGTTGCGGTCGACCAGATTCGGCCTGCCCGTGGCAATAGCAGCGTTCGGATCGTAGCCGGCGCCACCCGGTCCGGCACCGAGGATCCCGAATATCACCAGCCGGCCGATGATGGCCATGTAGGCCAGCGCGAAGCCGCCGATCGCCAGGGCGATGCGGCTGCGCATGCGATCGCCGCGGTTGCGGCCCGCGACGGCGGCCGGACCGGGGCGCATGATACCGGCGTGGATGGTGGGTGGGCTGATCTCGTTCATGGTGCGGTTCGCGCCGGGCTATTGGAGGGCGATGGGCTTTTCGGCGGTCGCCGCTGCGGCGATAGCCGCGATCGGATCGGCGGCCGGGGGCTTCAGCGGAATCTCGCCGACGGAGACAAGCTGTGCCGGCGTGAAGGGCAGAAGCAGGAAGTGGTTGTTGTGAACGTCGACGACCGCCTGCAGGCGCGCCGGCTGGATAAGCATGCTCCACTCGGCCTTGAGGATCTGGAGCTGCGCCTTTTCCCTGGCGATGTTCGACTGGAGGCGCGCGACATGGTTCGCCGCAACCTCGGCCTTGTATTTGAGGCTGTAGGTGACCGCGGCGCCGACCAGCATGAGGGCGAGGAGCACGAAATTCACAACGCGGCCCATGGGTCAGGCACTCCGGAGTTCGTATTGGGAAAGGTCGGGTACGCCGACGGCTTGCGGATCGAACGGCCGCGCCGGAGCGCCGGTGCGCCGCGCCGCCCGGAGCTTGGCCGAGCGGGCCCGGGGATTGCCGTGGACTTCCGCCTGCCCCGCGGCGACCGCGCCGCGGCTCAGCAGTTCGAAGGTCGGCTCGGCGACGCTCCGCTCCGGGGTGTGACGCGAGGCGCCGCTGCGGACGGCAGAACGGTCGGCTAGGAAGCGCTTGACGATGCGGTCCTCGAGGGAGTGGAAGGCCACCACCACCAGACGGCCGCCTTCGCCGAGCACACGCTCCGAGGCGGCGAGCGCCTCGGCAAGTTCGTCCAGCTCGCGATTGACGAAGATGCGGAGGGCCTGGAAGGTGCGCGTCGCCGGGTGGATGGCGTCGGTGGCACGGCGCCCGACTGCCCTAGCGACGATCTCGGCCAGTTCCAGCGTGCCGGACAGCGGCTGCACGGCGCGAGCCCGGACAATCGCCGCAGCGACCGCCCTCGCCCGCTTCTCCTCGCCGAGAACCGCGATGACACGGGTCAGTGCGGCTGGCTCCAGCGTGTTGACGACATCGGCGGCGGTCGGCCCCGAGGCGCCCATGCGCATGTCGAGCGGCCCGTCCTTCTGGAAGGAGAAGCCGCGCGCCGGCGCGTCGATCTGCATCGACGAGACGCCAACGTCGAGGACGACCCCATCGACGCGCTCGTGACCGTGGGCATTGGCGATGCGCTCAAGATCCGAAAAGCGGCCCTCGACCAGGGCGAGGCGCCGGCCGCTTTCGCGCTTCAGCGCCGCTCCGGCATCGATCGCCTCGCCGTCGCGATCGATGGCGATGACCGAGGCGCCGGTCTCGAGGATCGCGCTTGTATAGCCGCCGGCGCCGAACGTGCCGTCAATGAAAGTTCCACCGGCGGCGGGCGCCAGAAAGCGCATGACCTCCTCGAGAAGCACGGGGACATGACGGGCCGGTCCGCCAGCGACACCGTCCGCTTTGGTGTCGCGACCCGTCCTCATTCCCCGGCCTTCGTGTTGGCGCCCGTCACGCGGTGGCCGGAAGCCAGACTCTTGCGGATGTCGCGCAACCGGGACTTGGCCTCTTCCCGATAGGCGGCAAACCGCTCCGGCTCCCAGATCTGAAACTTGTAGCCCTGACCGACGAAGGTCACTTCGCCGGCGATCCCGGCATGCTGCCTGATCGCGTCGGACAGGATCACGCGTCCGTCCTGATCGAGCTTCAGCACCTCGCTCTCGCCGATCAACGTCGTCGATAAATATTCGTGGTCCTCCGAGAAGGCCTCGAAAAGCTGGAGACTGGACCGGATCTGGTCGCGCAGCCGATTGCCGCCGGCATCGACCGCCTTGCGGTCGAGCGTCGGACAGCAATAAAGGCCCTCGAAGCCGTCGCGGGCGAGCACGGCGCGGAACGACGCCGGGATCGAGACGCGCCCCTTGGCGTCGAGCCGATTGGTGAAGGTTGAAACGAACTCGTCCATCGCCGTCCCCGCCGCCCGTTGCCGGCACGACGGGATAACCCCCGATCCAGGTCAGACCTACGCGGCCGCCGGCGATTGCCGACTGCCAGGAAATACGGGTGCGCCTAACGCCACCGGTACCAAGCCCGTTGCCCCAGAAGTCGAAGGTCCCCCAACCCGCGTCCGGGATATCATGGGATATCATGGGATTTTCTTGGTCGTCAATGGATTCTGGACGACAAGCCCGCCTTGCCGGTCAGACAATCAAAGACCGTT
>JBDTLN010000210.1:0-4885 GCA_039934795.1 Bauldia sp.
TGCTGGTGAAGATGAAGCTGACCGACGAGGCGTTTCATCTCATCAAGAACACCCCCAAGGTGACCGGCTTCCTCGGCGCGGAAAACAAGCCGATGCCGATTTCGGAAACCGAGGCGCAGCGCATCCTGCATCAGGTGCAGGAAGGCGTCGAGCGGCCGAAGCCATCGGTCAGCTTCGAGGTCGGCGAGCAGGTGCGCGTCGCCGACGGGCCGTTCGCTTCGTTCAACGGGCATGTCGAGGAAGTCGACGAGGTGCGGGCGCGCCTCAAGGTTGCCGTTTCAATCTTCGGCCGCGCGACACCAGTGGAACTGGAATACGCGCAGGTCGAGAAGCTCTGACGCGACAATTCGGTGTGGGAGGGAGCGGCGCCTGCCAAGCGTCGCCGACCGGACCACGCCGTCTCACCCGACCGGAAACGGTCGCACTAAAGGAGAGAGAAAGTGGCAAAGAAAATAATGGGTTACCTGAAACTTCAGGTCCCGGCGGGGGCGGCAAATCCGTCGCCGCCGATCGGCCCGGCGCTGGGCCAGCGCGGCATCAACATCATGGAGTTCTGCAAGGCGTTCAACGCCCAGTCGCAGGACATGGAGAAGGGTTCGCCGGTCCCGGTCGAGATCACCTACTACCAGGACAAGTCCTTCACCTTCCGGATGAAGACGCCGCCGGTCAGCTATTTCCTGAAGAAGGCGGCCGGCGTCCCGAAGGGTTCGGGCGCTCCCGGCCGTGGTCCGGTCGGCAGCGTGACCAAGGCGCAAGTGCGCGACATCGCCGAAAAGAAGATCAAGGACCTCAACGCCGTCGACGTGGAAGCGGCGATGCGCATGGTCGAAGGCTCGGCCCGCTCGATGGGCGTGCAGGTGACGGAGTAGGGCGATGGGCATCGGAAAACGCGTCAAGGCAACCCGCGAGGGCATCGACCGCGAGAAGCTCTATTCGCTCGACGAGGCGGTGCAGTTGGTCAAGGAGCGGGCAAAATCGAAGTTCGACGAGACTGTCGAGATCGCCATGAATCTTGGCATCGACCCGCGTCACGCCGACCAGATGGTGCGCGGCGTTGTTTCGCTGCCGAACGGCACGGGCCGCACGCAGCGCGTAGCCGTGTTCGCCAAGGGCGCCAAGGCAGACGAGGCCAAGAAGGCCGGGGCGGACATCGTCGGGGCGGAGGAGCTTGTTGCCGAAGTGCAAGGCGGCAAGATCGACTTCGACCGCTGCATCGCCACGCCAGACATGATGCCGCTGGTTGGCCGCCTGGGTAAGGTGCTTGGCCCGCGCGGCCTGATGCCGAACCCGAAGGTGGGCACGGTGACCAATGACGTCGCCAATGCGGTGCGCGATGCCAAGGGCGGAGCCGTCGAGTTTCGCGCCGAGAAGGCGGGGATCATCCAGGCCGGCGTCGGCAAGGCGAGCTTCGAGGCGAAGGCGCTGGTGGCGAACATCAAGGCGTTTGCCGATGCCGTGCAAAAGTCACGGCCGGCCGGAGCCAAGGGCACATTCGTCCAGCGCGTCGCCATTTCCTCGACGATGGGTCCGGGAGTGAAGGTCGATCCGACGAGCATTTCTGCCGCCGGCGGGTAAGCCACGTCGTGAGTGGATTAACCGGGAGCCAGACCTTTCCAAGGTTGTCGCTCCCGGTATTTGCCTCAGGGTTCGCGGCTTTGTGTTGAAGTCCATTGAAAAAAGGGCTTGGCATTAGACGGCTGAGTCTCTAAATAACCACCGTTCGGGCGTGCCGGTCCCTAAATCGGCGCGCTTTTGTGCGTCTCACAACAACATGGTGATTGCCCCTCTCTTAGCGGACCTTCGGGATTCTTCTAAGGGAAGCAAGGACTTGTCTGTGTCGTCGCGAGTGCGCGTGGCCGTTCCGGCGTTCGGGACGGTGATCCTGTCCGAGACTGCGGGCGCCGGGAAGCCGGCTTAATCGAATCGCCTGCATAGACGGGAGGTAACCGGGAGTTTTCCGGTTCGAACCTCTTGGCCCAAGCGGCATCGGGAGTCTCCGGTGCTGGCTGGGGGACAGTTCGGAAGCGTCGTTGGTTCGGGGCGTCAGCCTCGAGCGGCGGCAACTGCAACCGGCGGTCCCAATCCAGCATTGGCCGCCAAATGGAGTGAGGCATGGATAGAGCGGAAAAAAGCGAACTCGTCACGTCGCTGAACCAGGTGTTCAAGGACACCGGGACAGTTGTCGTGGCGCACTATGCCGGTCTCAGCGTCGCGGAAATGACGGCCTTCCGGGCCAAAATGCGTGACGCCGGCGCCGGTGTGAAGGTCGCCAAGAACCGCCTCGCCAAGCTTGCTCTCAAAGGCACGGATGCCGAGACTATTGCGGACCTGTTCAAGGGGCCGACCGTGGTCGCTTACTCAAGCGATCCCGTCGCGGCCGCACGGGTCGCTGTCGACTTCGCCAAGACCAACGACAAGCTGGTCATCCTCGGCGGGGCGATGGGCAAGCAGGGTCTCGATGCAAATGGCGTCAAGGCGCTCGCGTCCTTGCCGTCGCTCGATGAACTGAGGGCAAGGCTGCTCGGCATGATTCAGACGCCGGCCACGCGGATCGCCTCGGTCGTTGCAGCGCCGGCGGGTCAGATTGCCCGCGTCATCGGCGCCCATGCCAGGCAGAGCGAAGCGGCGTGAGGCCGTTCGCCTAACCCCCAAGATTGGTTCGAACCTTAAGGAATCTGACAATGGCTGATCTATCGAAGATTGTAGACGAACTGTCCCAGCTCACCGTCATCGAGGCGGCCGAGCTCTCCAAGCTTCTCGAAGAGAAGTGGGGCGTATCGGCGGCCGCACCGGTCGCCGTTGCCGCCGCAGGCGCCGGTCCGGCGGCTGTGGTCGAGGAGCAGACCGAGTTCAACGTTATCCTGTCCGAAATCGGCCCCAACAAGATCAACGTGATCAAGGAAGTGCGCGCGATCACTGGGCTCGGCCTCAAGGAAGCCAAGGATCTCGTCGAGGCGTCGCCGAAGGCCGTCAAGGAAGCCGTGTCCAAGGACGAAGCCGCCAAGATCAAGGCCCAGCTCGAGAGCGCCGGCGCCAAAGTCGATCTGAAGTAACGCGTATATGCATCCGGCCGGTCCCGGTTTGCCGGGGCCGGCCGCAACTGAATCCGGAACCGTTGTCCAGAAGGCCGTACGCGGTCTTGCGGACAGCCGTTCAAAGACGATGACGAGGATAAACATGACCGAGACCCAAACGCAGACATTCACAGGTCGCCGCCGGGTCCGCAGGTTCTTTGGCTCCATTCGGGAAGTGGCCGAGATGCCGAACCTCATCGAGGTTCAGAAGGCGTCCTACGACCAGTTCCTGCTTGTCGAGGAGCCCGAGGGCGGTCGCGGAGACGAAGGCCTGCAGGCCGTGTTCAAGTCTGTGTTCCCGATCTCGGATTTCTCCAACACGGCGCTGCTGGAGTTTGTCCGCTACGATTTCGATCCGCCCAAATATGACGTCGACGAATGCCGCCAGCGCGGCATGACATTCTCGGCGCCGCTGAAGGTGACGCTCCGCCTGATCGTGTTCGATGTCGACGAAGAGACTGGCGCCAAGTCGGTCAAGGACATCAAGGAGCAGGAAGTCTACATGGGCGAGATGCCGCTCATGACCATGAACGGCACGTTCATCGTCAACGGCACCGAGCGCGTCATCGTCTCGCAGATGCACCGCTCGCCGGGCGTCTTTTTCGACCACGACAAGGGCAAGAGCCACTCGTCGGGCAAGCTCTTGTTCGCGGCCCGCATCATCCCCTATCGGGGCTCGTGGCTCGATATCGAGTTCGACGCCAAGGACGTCGTATTCGCTCGCATCGATCGGCGCAGGAAGATCCATGTCACCTCGCTGCTCTATGCCCTGGGCATGGATGGCGAGACGATCCTCAACACCTTCTATGGCAAGGTCATCTACAAGCGCATCAAGAGCGGCGGGTGGCGCCTGCCGTTCGACCCGCAGCGCATGCGTGGCCTGAAGCCGGTCACCGACATGGTCGACGCCGACTCCGGCGAAGTCGTCCTCGAGGCCGGCCAGAAGCTGACGGCGAAGGCCATCCGGCAGCTTTCGGAGAAGGGCATCAAGTCGCTGAAGGTCGCCGACGACGACCTCTACGGCCACTATCTGGCCCACGACATGGTCAACCCGGCGACCGGCGAGATTTACGCCGAAGCTGGCGACGAGATCACCGAAAAGGTGCTGAAAGTCCTGACCGACGCCGGGAACAACGAGATCGTTGTCCTTGACATCGATCACGTGAACACCGGCGCCTACATCCGCAATTCGCAGGCGGTGGACAAGAACAGCAACCGCGAGGAGGCGCTGTTCGACATCTATCGTGTGATGCGTCCGGGCGAGCCGCCGACAATCGACACCGCGGAAGCGATGTTCCAGTCGCTGTTCTTCGACAGCGAGCGCTACGACCTGTCGGCCGTCGGCCGCGTCAAGATGAACATGCGGCTCGACCTCGATGCGCCGGACACCATGCGCGTGCTGCGCAAGGAGGACATCCTCGCGGTCATCAAGACGTTGGTCGACCTGCGCGACGGTCGCGGTGAGATCGACGACATCGACAATCTCGGCAACCGCCGCGTCCGCTCGGTCGGCGAGCTGATGGAGAACCAGTACCGCATCGGTCTGCTTCGCATGGAGCGCGCGATCAAGGAGCGGATGTCCAGTGTCGATATCGACACCGTGATGCCGCAGGACCTGATCAACGCCAAGCCGGCGGCCGCCGCGGTGCGCGAGTTCTTCGGCTCGTCGCAGCTGTCGCAGTTCATGGACCAGACCAACCCGCTGTCGGAGATCACCCACAAGCGGCGCCTGTCGGCGCTCGGGCCGGGTGGCTTGACCCGCGAGCGCGCCGGCTTCGAGGTGCGCGACGTGCATCCGACCCACTACGGCC
>JBDTLN010000211.1:0-4879 GCA_039934795.1 Bauldia sp.
AGGAGGAGGCCGCGAAACGGCTCTATGTCGGCCTCGAGCTGATGGCGGAAGCTCGATTCGGAAAGGATCACGCCGGCGAGGAAGGCGCCGAGCGCCATGGAAAGGCCGCCGAACTGCACCGCCGCGGCGGCGCCAAGGACGACCAGGAGGGCAGCCGCCGTCATGATTTCCCGCGCCTTGGTGGCGGCGAGGATTCGGAAAACCGGGTTGAGAAGGTATCGGCCGGTCATCACCACCCCGACAATCGCGGCCAGCGCAATCGCCGGCTTGACCCATTCCGACCCTGTGCTGGTTTCCGCCTGCATCGGCGCGAGGAAGGTAAGCGCCGCCAGCAAGGGCACGATCGCGAGGTCCTGGAAGAGCAGGATGGCGAAAATCTTCCGGCCATGCGGCGCGGTCGCCTCGTCGCGTTCCTCGAGGATCTGCATGACGATGGCCGTGGACGAAAGCGCCAGCCCCATGGCCGCGACCAGCGCGGTTCGCGACGTGAGGCCGAAGGCGAGGGCACCAGCGAAGATCAGCACGCCGCAGGCCACCACCTGTCCGAGGCCGAGGCCGAAAATGTCGCGCCGGAGGCTCCATAGCCGGGACGGCTTCAGCTCGAGCCCGATGACGAAGAGCAGCATGACGACGCCGAATTCGGCGACGCTGAGAATGGCTGCCGGGTCGCGAAACAGCGCCAGCCCGAAGGGCCCGATGGCGACGCCGGCGACGAGGTAGCCGATGATCGAGCCGAGCCCGATCCGCTTGAAGATCGGCACGGCAACGACACCGGCGCCAAGCAGGGCCACCGCCTGCAGAAGGTCGGCGCCGTGCGCCTCAGCCGCCATGCGTCGCCCCCCGGCCTGTCGGTATCAGGCCGCCGTGCCGCCGACGGTGAGCGCGTCGATGCGCAGCGTCGGTTGGCCGACGCCGACCGGGACGCCCTGGCCGTTCTTGCCGCAGGTGCCGACGCCGGTGTCGAGTTCCATGTCGTTGCCGATCATCTTGATCCGCGTCATGGCATCCGGCCCGTTGCCGATCAGCATCGCCCCCTTGATGGCCGAGCCGACCTTGCCGTTTTCGAGGCGATACGCCTCCGTGCACGAGAAGACAAACTTGCCCGACGTGATATCCACCTGGCCGCCGCCAAAGGAGACCGCATAGATGCCGTTCTTCACCGACCCGATGATCTCGGCCGGCTCATCCTTGCCGGCGAGCATGTAGGTATTCGTCATCCGCGGCATCGGAATGTGGGCATAAGACTCGCGCCTGCCATTGCCGGTCGGCTTCATGCCCATGAGCCGGGCGTTCTGCCGGTCCTGCATGTAGCCGACGAGGATGCCGTCCTCGATCAGCGTCGTCGAACTTGTAGGCGTGCCCTCATCGTCGATGGTCAGCGACCCGCGCCGGTTGGGCAGCGTCCCGTCATCGATGATCGTCACGCCGGGAGAGGCGACGCGCTGGCCCATCAGCCCGGCGAAGGCGCTCTCTTTCTTGCGGTTGAAATCGCCCTCCAGCCCATGTCCGACGGCCTCGTGGAGAAGAATGCCGGGGAATCCGGGGCCGAGCACGACGTCGAACGTTCCTGCTGGCGCTGGCACCGCGCCGAGATTGACCAGTGCCTGGCGAAGCGCCTCGTCGACGGCGTGTTGCCAGACGTCCTCGCGTACGAACTGCCCGAACCCTTCGCGTCCGCCCATGCCGTGCGAGCCCGATTCCTGCCGGCTGCCTTCGCCGACCACGACCGAGACGTTGACCCGGACCAGGGGCCGCACATCGCGCACCAGCCGCCCGTCGGCGCGCAGGATCTCCACCACCTGGTAGGAGCCGCCGAGCGAAGCAGTTACCTGCCGCACGCGGGGATCCTTGGCCCGGGCATAAGCGTCGATCTTCTCGAGCAGCGTCACCTTCTCGGCGAAGGTCGGGCTGCCGAGCGGGCTCTCATCGCCATAGAGCGCCCGGTTGGTTCCCTGCGGCGCCGCGGCGTAGGTCCCGGCATAGCCCCGCTTGACCGCCTGCACGGCTTCAGCGGCCCGCTGGATGGCTGCCTCGGAGATATCACTGGAATGGGCGTAGCCCGCCGCCTCACCGGCCACCGCCCGGAGCCCGAAGCCCTGGCTGGTGTCGTAGCTCGCCGACTTCAGCCGGCCGTTGTCGAACAGCAGCCCTTCCGACTGGGCGTATTCGAGATAGAGCTCCCCGTCGTCGGCGCCTTTCAGCGCATCGGCGACCAGCCCCCGGGCTCGCTCGGCATCAAGCCCCGCACGGTCGAGAATGGAATGGGTCTTGTCGGTCATGGCGGAGGCTCGCGAGCGTGAGGAGGTTTATACGCGAGAGATAGTGCGTCGCCCGCGGAACGGCAAATTGCCCGAGCGCCCTACGGTAGCGTGTCGAACCCCGGCCCGAAGCCGTTGAGCGAGATAGGGATGCCAATCCCTTCTTCAGGCGTCTGGAATATGACGAAAGTCGCCGTCTTGCCCGTCCGAAGCGTTGTCAGCAGCTTGTCTTCGAGGATTACCTCAGCGACGCAGCCGTTTGGCAGGCACCGCACGAATCCCGCCCGTCCCATGTCGGTGCTGTCGATCTTGAGGCCAAGCCCCGACGGCAGGAGAACGCCGAGCGGCGCAAGGATGCGCATGATCTTGGCCTTCTTGTCGGCGGTCTTCAGGATGATCACCGTCAGGCCGACATTCTCCCGGTCTTCCGCCGTCACGAACTGCATCAGCACGCATTGCTCGTTTTGCGCCCCGGCGGGTGTGTCGCAGCGGATTTGCCAGTCGCCGTGAGTCGAGCGGACTGGTGGCTCGCCGGCAGCCGGCGGCGCCACGCTGACCACCGCCTCCGGTACATCCGGCGTCCCGGGGCCTGCCGAAGGTGGCGAGAGCGGCTCGGGCTCGCTCTCCGCCTGCAGCGGCACCCGCGATTCGTCCGTCGCGGCCGGCTGCGGCTTGTTGGCGAGCCGGGTACCGGTCTGGCGGCTGTCGAACACGCCGAGGAAGAAAAGCACCACGGCGGCGCCGACACCGATGGCCAGCAGTGAGGCGATGATCGTCAGGATCGGGACCAGCGAGCTCCGGCGGTGCGGCTCGTAGTCCCTGTCGTCCCTGTCGTCCTCGTCGTCATACATCGCGGCATGCCTGTCGGAGCGCCCGTCGGGAGCGTGATGGCCGAATTCCGCGGGCCCGTCAAAGGGCTTCGCCGGCTTGCTCTTTGCCGGTCGAGTGCGCCCGTCACGTTGGCCGGGCCTGGCCGACATCGGCCCCTCGCGAATCGTCTTCGCCAATCTCGCTATCCTGCCTTAAACCGCGACGCCCGAAAATCCATGGCGCAACGGGCGGTTTTGCGGCCGAATCGTGCCTCGAAACACACACTTGCAGGCGCGTTTTGCCGCATCGGGCCAGTCGATCCGGCGTTGCGGGGGAAAACGCCTTATGGTTTGTGTCAAACGCCGAGTCGAACAATTCGAAACTGCGGTGGCGAGCGCTCGAAACCGCACTATGATGAGGACCTTCTTGGTCCGCTGGCCGGCTGAGGGAAGGGCGGGAATGGCAAAGACGGCTACATTGCAAAACGGCTTTCGGGCCCTGTTGGCCTCCCTGACCGTGGCGCTTCTGGCCGGACCGGCGAGCGCATCGCAGCCGCGGCCTTGGGAGATGAACCTCCAGCCGGCGGCGTCGCCGATTGCCGAGATGATTCACCGTTTCAACAACGGCCTCCTCATCCTCGTCACGATCATCACGCTCTTCGTGCTTGTCCTGCTCGTCTACGTGATGATCCGCTTTAACGCCAAGGCGCATCCGGTGCCGTCCAAGGTCAGCCATAACACGCTGATCGAGGTGGTCTGGACGGTCGTGCCGATCCTCATTCTTGTCGGCATTGCAGTTCCGTCCTTTTCGCTCCTGTTCGCCGAGCACGACCCGGCCCGCGCCATCCCTGGCTACGATCCGGTCAAGGATCCGCCGCTTACCATCAAGGCGACCGGCAATCAGTGGTATTGGTCGTACACCTATCCCGACAACGGCGAGGTCTCGTTCGACTCCATCATGCTGAGCGACGCCGAGCGCACCGACCCCGCTACCCAGCCCCGCCTTCTGGCGGTCGACAATCAGCTCATTGTCCCCGTCGGCAAGGTCGTCCGGATGCAGGTTATCGGCGCCGACGTCATTCACGCCTTCGCCGTTCCGGCCTTTGGCGTGAAAATCGACGCCATCCCAGGCCGGCTCAACGAGACCTGGTTCCGGGTCGACCGCGAGGGCGTCTACTACGGTCAGTGCTCGGAGCTCTGTGGCCGCGATCACGCCTTCATGCCCATCGCGGTTCGCGCCGTGCCCCAGGCCCAGTTCGACGCCTGGGTCGCTGCGGCGGCGAGCGACCTGCCGACCGCGTACAAGCAACTGACTGCGGCGTCCGCGCCGACCACTGTCGCGGGCAACTAGCGCCGGGCGACAATTCTTTGCCGTGCCGCGTTTCGCGCCGCCGGCAACACTGAGGGAGACTGAGATCATGGCAGCCGGTGCCGGCTATGGAGCGCACGCCCACGAAGATGGGCACGACCATCCGACCGGATGGCGCCGCTGGCTCTATTCGACCAATCACAAGGACATCGGCACGATGTACCTTGTCTTCGCCATCTTCTCTGGCGTCATTGGCGGCGCCCTGTCGATCGCCATGCGGGCCGAGCTCATGCAGCCCGGCATGCAGATCTTCGGCGATCCCGAACTGTTCAACGTCTTCACTACGGCCCACGGCCTGATCATGATCTTCTTCATGGTCATGCCGGCCATGATCGGCGGCTTCGGCAACTGGTTCGTGCCGCTGATGATCGGTGCGCCCGACATGGCCTTCCCGCGCATGAACAACATCAGCTTCTGGCTGCTCGTCCCGGCGTTCCTGCTGC
>JBDTLN010000212.1:0-4847 GCA_039934795.1 Bauldia sp.
CAGGCAACCCCCACCCGGTCGCCGACCGCCGGCACCCTGGCGAGAGTCTGCTCGGGCAGGTGGATCATCAGCTCGTGGCTTTCGTCCATGCGGACGTGCAGCTTCACGAAGGCGCCGAGAAAGACGACATCGCGCACCTCGCCGGTCGGGCTGGCGCCGTTGGCGACTGCGACATGCTCGGGCCGGATGATCACCGACACGCGCCCGTTCGGGCCTTCGGCGGGAAAACTCGCGCCCCAGGGCAGCGACACGACGCCGCCTTTGCGCTCGCCTGGAAAGACATTGGCCTCGCCGATGAAGGTCGAGACGAACCGCGTCGCCGGCCGCCGGTAAATATCCTCCGGTCCGCCCACCTGGACAATGCGCCCGTCCTCCATCACGGCGATTCGATTGGCAAGGCTCAGCGCCTCGCCCTGGTCGTGCGTGACGAAGACGAAGGTGCCGCCGACGATCCGGTGCAGGCGTCGCAGTTCCTCCTGCATGGTCTGGCGGAGCTTCAGGTCAAGCGCCGCCAGCGGCTCGTCGAGGAGAAGCACCGCCGGCCGCATGACGAGGGCGCGCGCAAGCGCCACCCGCTGCTGCTGCCCGCCCGACAGTTTCTGCACGGGCCGCTCGGCCAGTTCATCGAGGTGAACGAGCCGAAGAACGTCGTTGACCTGTGCCTTGGCCTCCACCGGCGCGACGCCGCGCAGCCGTAATCCATAGGCGACGTTCTGCCGGACATTCATATGCGGGAAGAGGCCGTAGCCCTGGAAGACCATGTTGGTCGGCCGCTTCTCGGGCCCCAGCCGCGTGACATCCTTGCCGGCGATCTCGATGCGCCCGGCCGTCGGCGTCTCGAAGCCGCCGATCATGCGCAGCAACGTCGTCTTGCCGCAGCCCGACGGACCGAGGATGGCGAGGAAGTCGTTCGGCTCGATTTCGAAGTCGAACGGGTGGACGGCAACCGTCGTCCCGAACGACTTCGAGAGACCCGAGAGCCGAACCAGCGCCATTGCTCAGGCCTTGGCCTCGAGGAGGGTCTGGCCGCCGTCGAGAATGAAGGCCGTGCCGGTCACGTAGGACGCCGCATCGGAGGCGAGGAATGCGGCCGCTTCGCCGCAATCATGCGGCGTCGCCAGCCGGCGCATCGGCACCGCTGCCGCCATCAACTCGATATGACCCGGTCCGCGTTCGCGCCGCACATTCTCCGTGTCGACATTGCCCGGCTGCAGCACGTTGACGGTGATGTTGTGGATGGCGCCCTCGATAGCCGCGGTCTTGGCAAGGCCAAGGAGCCCGCCCTTGCTCGCCGCATAGGCGGAATGCTCCGGCCACGAAACCACCGTGCCGGTTATCGAGCCGGTCAGCACGATGCGCCCGTATTTCTGCTTCTTCATTTGCGGGAAGCAGGCGCGCATGGCGAGGAACGGGCCCTTCAGGTTGACCGCCAGCACGCGGTCCCACTCGGCCTCCGGAACGTCCTCGATATTGTTGATCGGATAGATGCCGGCGACCTGGCAGAGAATGTCGATCCGCCCGAATGTCGCGATGGCCAGCGCCGCCAGCTTCTCCATGTCCTTGAGGCTGGCGATATCCGCCTCGACCGCCGTCACCTTGCCGCCATGGCGCGCCACAACGCCGTCGGCAAGATCCTTGCGCAGGTCGGCTAGGATGACATTGGCTCCCTCGCGCACGAAGACGTCGACGACGCCCTCGCCGATGCCGCGCGCCCCGCCGATCACGATTGCCGCCTTGCCGTCCAGCCGCCCCATCTGCGTATTCCTTCCCGCCAGTTACAAAAGGGTCAAAGGTTCAAACCTGTTGACATGTTGCTACTCTTGCGCGGTAAGATGAAAATCGCAAGCCCCGGCCCGCCGCTTGTCGCTCGATTTTTCCTCGACGGTTCGGCGCCGGATCGGATCAACCCGCGGCAGGCCTCGGAGCCCTGAGCCACCGCCCCATCCAGTGGAGATGACGATGCGCGATGCCGGACTGCGAATGGTTTCAAGTCTGCCGGTCATGTCCCGGCGCGAATTGCTGCGTGGCGCCGCCGGCGTCGGCCTGATGGCCGCCGGCGCGATGTCGCCGCTGAAGGCTTTCGCCGCCACCCAGGTCAACTGGCTCGGCTGGCAAGGCTATGACGAGCCGATCAAGGTCGGCACGTTCCTCAAGGACAACGACATCGAGCTCGCCGCCACCTTCCTCGCCAGCAACGACGAGATCGTCACCAAGCTCGCCGCCGGCGCGCCGATCGACATCGTCACGCCCTACATGGGCTACATCCCCTACATGCGCGAGGCCGACCTTCTCCAGCCGATCGACGAGTCCAAGGTTCCCAACCTGCCGAAGGTCATGGACATCTTCCGCAACGACAAGAATATCTTTGCCGACGGCAAGCACTGGGGCGTGCCGCTGTCCTGGGGCGGCGGTCCGATGGACTACGATCCGGCGGTCGTCCAGCCGACTTCATGGTTCGATCTGGAGAAGCCCGAATACAAGGGCAAGATCGCCATGATGGACGATCCGCTCGGCTCCATGCTGACCGTCTCGATCATGGTTTCCGGCGCCGAGGTCGCCTCGATGGTGACGCCGAAGCAGCTCGATGAGATGAAGAAGTATCTCATCAAGCTGAAGAAGGAGCACGCCCGCGCCATCTTCCCGTCCTACGGCGAAGCCGCCGACGCCATGGCACGCGGTGAGGTCGTCATGACCCTCGGCGGCGCCGAATGGGTACCCGCCATCGTCGCGGAGAAGAAGAAGCTCGCCTACACCTATCCGAAGGAAGGCTGTTTCGCCTTCATCGACAGCTACGTCATCCCGAAATCGGCGCCGAATGTCGACCTGGCCCATGCCATGGCCAACCAGGAACTGACCGTCGAAGGCCAGATCGCGCTGACCAAGAACAACTACGCCGTGGTCACGCAGGAAGCCGTCGCCGCTCTCGAAGGCCCGGCCAAGACGATGTACCCCTATCAAGACATTTCCGAATTCCAGAAGCTCTGCCATTTCTTCCCGATGACGCCGACCGAGACCGACGGCTCGATCGCGCCCTATCCGGCCTGGTTGGCCGTTTGGCAGGAAGTGCTCGCCGCCTGAGCGGTCGAGGCTGCGAGAAGGCGGCGCCGTCGACCGGCGCCGCCGCTTCATTCGGAAAGGCCTGACGTTGCGAAGAAGCGGACTGCTCCTGGCGCCGGCCCTGGTGGTCTATGTCGGCTTGTTCGTCGCTGCCGCGATCTATTTCTTCGTGATGAGCTTCTGGAAGGTGAAGCTCTTCAAGGTCGTCCCGGTCTTCAACCTCGGCAACTACGAGAAGGTGCTTTCGGTCAACACCGGTCCGTTCGCGACGACCCTGCTCATCGCCTTCGCCATCGCCACCGCCGCCACCGGGCTCGGCTTTCTCTACGCCTGGATCATCCGCTTCAAGGCCGGGCCGCTCGGCCCGCCGCTCGTCTTCATCGCCATTGTCACCATGTTCGGCGGCTATCTGATGAAGATCTATGCCTGGAAGACGATGCTCGGCAGCGACGGCGCCATCAACTCGGCGCTCATCGCCCTCGGCATCGTTCATGAGCCGATCAAGGCGCTACTTTACAGTCCCTTCGCCGTAATCATTAGCCTCAGCCACTTCCTGCTGCCGTTCACCATCCTGCCGATCTTCGCGGCGATGCGCGGCATCACCGATGCCGAAGTCGAATCGGCGCGCGATCTCGGTGCCGGGAGCTGGCGTGTCCTCTTCGACGTCACCATTCCCCGCTCGCGGAACGGCATCATCGCCGGCTTCGCGCTCGCCTATCTCCTGTCCATCGGCGACTACCTCACCGCCCAGCTCGTCGGCGGCAAGATGGCCATGTACGGCCAGCTCATTGCTCCGCAATTCGGCAGCTTCTTCAACTGGCCGCTCGGTTCGGCCATGTCGTTCAGCATTCTTTCCACGTCGCTGGTCATTGTCGCGGCGGTCTATTTCCTCCTTGCCCGGGTCGGCCGGCCATGAGGACATCGACCATCTTCTGGCGGCTCCTCGGCCTCCTGCTCGTCATTGTCCTCCTGTCGCCGCTCGCCCTCGTCGTCCTCTTCGCCTTTACCGACAAGGCGATCTCGAACTTCCCGATCACCGGCTTCTCGTTCCGCTGGTGGCGGGAGATGGTGAACTTCTCGGACTTCGACGCAGCCCTCGGCAACAGCCTGACCATCGGCGTCTCGGTCGGACTGCTCGCCGCCGTGATCGGCACCATGGCGGCGCTCGCGCTCGTCGCCATGCCGCCGCGGCGCGCCCAGGCCATCATCGCTGTCATGGCGCTGCCGCTGATGCTCCCGCCGCTTTTCCTCGGCGTCATGCTCCTCGTCTGGTACCTCTTCCTCGGCTTCGGACTCGGCCTCACCACCGTCGTCCTCAGCCACCTCCTCTTTGCCCTCCCCTTCGTCGTCATCGTCGTCTATGCGCGGCTGGCGAGCTTCGACATGCGCATCGTCGAGGCGGCGCGCGATCTTGGCGCTTCACCGGCGAGAGCCTTCTTCACGGTCACGCTACCTGTCATCCAGCCGGTGGTCATCGGCGCCGGGCTGATGGCGGTCGCCCTCTCCATTGACGATTTCATCCTGACCAGCTTCACCATCGGCGGCGGCAACACGCTGCCGATTCTGGTGATGAGCACGCTCCGCCGTAGCGTGACGCCGATGACCAACGCGGTCGGCACCCTGCTGATCGGCCTGTCGATCGCCTCGACCCTGACCGCGCTGGCACTGACAAGATACAGAGGATAACGCCCGATGAACGCCAACCTGCCCAAGGCGCCAATCGCGCGCCGGAAGCGCGCTCACGACGTCGCCGACCGGATCGAGAAGCTGATCGAGGCCGGCGAGTTCTC
>JBDTLN010000213.1:0-4844 GCA_039934795.1 Bauldia sp.
CGGTGGACGCGATCGCCGAAAAGCTCACCATGGTCGGGCTCGAAGTCGAATCGGTTCACAACCCGGCCCGCGAGCTTGGCGCCTTTACAATCGCGCGCGTCGTGTCTGCCGAACAGCACCCGAACGCCGACCGGCTGCGGGTGTGCATGGTCGATACCGGCGACGGCGGAGCGCCGGTTCAGGTAGTCTGCGGCGCGCCCAATGCGCGGACCGGCATGAAGTCCGTCTTCTCGCCTCCGGGAACATTCATCCCCGGCAAGAACGTCACACTGGCTGTCGGGACAATTCGCGGCGTCGAGAGCCGGGGCATGCTGTGCTCTGCTGCCGAGTTGAAGATCTCCGACGATCACGAGGGGATCATCGAGCTTCCCGACGAGGCGCCGGTGGGCACTGCCTACGCCGCGTGGGCGGGTCTCGACGATCCGGTTATCGACATTGCCGTCACCGCCAACCGCGGCGATGCGCTCGGCGTCGCGGGCGACGCGCGTGACCTCGCCGCCGCCGGCATCGGTACGCTGAAAACGCCGGCGATCGCGCTCATGAAGAGCAGCGGGCCGTGCCCGGTGAACGTGACGCTCGACTTCGGCGCCGCGCCGTCGCTCTGTCCCGCCTTTGGCTTGCGGCTCGTGCGCGGCGTCCAGAACGGGCCGTCGCCGGAATGGCTGCAGAAGCGTCTCCGCGCCATCGGCCTTCGCCCGATCAACGCGCTCGTCGACATCACCAACTTCCTCACCTACGACCGCGGCCGCCCGCTGCATGTCTTCGATGCGGCAAAGGTGACGGGCGGCCTCACTATTCGCCGCGGCAAGTCCGGCGAGACGGTCGTCGCGCTTGATGGCAAGACCTACACGCTCGACGAATCGATGTGCGTCATCGCCGACGAGCACGGGGTCGAGTCTATCGCCGGCATCATGGGCGGCGAGGCGAGCGGATGCTCCGAGACCACCACCGACGTGCTGATCGAGTCGGCCTTGTGGGAGCCGCTGAACATCGCCCAGACGGGACGAAAACTCGGTATCAATTCGGACGCACGCCACCGGTTCGAGCGCGGCGTCGATCCGGCCTTCATGATCCCCGGCCTGGAGCTCGCGACACAGCTCGTTCTCGATCTTTGTGGTGGCACGCCGACCGAGATTCTCGTCGCCGGCGAGGTGCCGAAGCCGCTCGTCGTCATCGATTTCCCGGTGTCGGAGATTCGCCGCCTTGCGGGCATCGATCCGGCCATGTCCGAGGTGACTGACATCCTCGGCAAGCTCGGCTTCGACTGCAAGCCGCATCGCACCAAGGGCGACGTGACGGTAACCGTGCCGACGTGGCGGTCCGACGTTTCGATGAAGGCCGACCTCGTCGAGGAAGTCGTTCGCATCGTCGGTGTCGACAAGATTCCGGTTGTCGCCATGCGCCGGGCGGAGAGCGTCGCCAGGCCGGTGCTGACGCCGATCCAGTCGCGGACGCGGCGCGCCAAGCGGGCGCTCGCTGCCCGCGGCATGGTCGAGGCGGTCACGTGGTCGTTCATCGCCAAAGAGACAGCCGTGGCCTTCGGCGGCGGCACATCGGAACTGGCGCTGGCCAACCCGATTGCTGCCGACATGTCGGATATGCGGCCGAGCCTCCTCCCCGGACTCATCGCTTCGGCGCAGCGCAATGCCGATCGCGGGTTTGCCGACCTGTCGCTGTTCGAAGTTGGTCAGGTCTATCGCGGCGACCGTCCGGACGATCAATCAACCGCCGCAGCCGGTATCCGTCGTGGCCTGTCGAGCGTCAACGGCGCCGGCCGTCATTGGTCGGCGAAGTCCGCGCCGGCCTCTGCTTTCGACGCCAAGGCCGACGCGCTCGCCCTCCTCGACACGCTTGGCCTGTCGCCGGACAAGGTGCGGGTCGTCGCGGGCGGGCCTGCCTGGTTCCATCCCGGCCGCTCGGCGACGATCCGTCAGGGGCCAAAGGTCACAATCGGCGCCTTCGGCGAATTTCATCCAAAGGTGCTCGAACTGCTCGATGCCAGCGGTCCTCTCGCCGGCTTCGAAATCATCCTCGATGCCATTCCGCTGCCGAAGGCGCGGGCGACGCGGACAAAGCCACCTCTCGTCCTCTCCGACCTGCAGCCGGTCAAACGCGATTTCGCCTTCCTGCTCGATCGAAATGTCGAAGCGGCGAAGGTCGTACGTGCCGCAGAGAGCTCCGACCGCAAGCTGATTGCCGATGTTTCGGTGTTCGATCTTTTCGAGAGCGACAGCCTCGGGCCCGGCAAAAAGTCTCTCGCCATCGAAGTCACGCTCCAGCCGACCGCGCAGACGCTGACCGATGAAGAGATCGACGCCATCGGAAAGAAGATCGTCGCAGAGGTGGTCAAAGCTACGGGCGGCGCGCTCAGGGCGTGATCGGGCGCTGGTCCATTCATGGCCACGCCATCGTCTCGGCCGACGACCGCATTGCCGATGCGAGCGGCGTGACGCCTCCGTCCCTTCGCAACGACCATGACTGGCGACGCTTCCAGGCGGCGCTCGACCGAGCGGCGGTGACAGTTCTCGGCCGGCTGGGGCATGAGGCCAATCCCAATTTCAAAAGGCGCATCCGTCTCGTCCTCTCAACATCGTCAAAGGGCATTGAGCGGCGGGCCGATGCCTGGTGGTGGAATCCGGCTCATGCGCCGCTCGGGGACGCCCTTGCGTCTGCGGCGCCCGCGGGTGGTGTCGTCGCGGTGCCGGGCGGACGAAGGGTGTTCGATCTCTTTCTCACCCTCGGCTTCGATGAATTCCATCTTGCCCGGGCCGGCCAGATCGTCCTTTCTGACGGGATACCCGTCTTTTCGGCAATCCGTTCCGATCACGACGCGAACTCGGTGCTTGCGGCCAGCGGCCTGACGCCAGGTGCCCGGGAGTGGCTGGATCCGGCCGCGGGTGTCTCGCTGACGATCTGGCGCGCTTGACCGCAGCAGATAGCCGGCTGACATTTGCCTGAGACTGATTGGCAGGAAGGTGGGGCCATGGACACGCGGGAATTCCTCGGCACGATCCCGTTTTTCACCGAGGTTCTCGACGCGACGCAAGTCGACCAGCTTGCGGCGGGGGCGCGGCGCGTGCGCTATCAAAAGGGCGACTCGCTCATCCGCGAAGACGATCTTGGAGAGTCGATGTTCGCCCTGATCGGCGGAGAAGTCGAAGTCAGCGTCCACGATCGCGGCAAGGAACGGCATGTAGCGACGGTCAGCGCCGGGCAGATCGTAGGCGAGATGTCCCTTCTCACCGGCGCCCGACGCTCGGCAAGCGTGGTGGCCGTGACCGAGGTGACGGCCATCGAGATTCCGAAGAGCGCGCTTCAGCCGATCCTCAACTCCTCGCCGATCCTCTATGAGCATTTTGCCGCCATGCTGGAGAAGCGGCAGAAGGAGCTTGACCGGATTTATGGCGGAGGATTCTGGAACCTCTTCGGCCTGCCAGCCGACGAACTGACGCTGGTGATGCGCTCTTTCTTCGGCGGCTAGAACGCCGCCAGTCTCACCCGATTGTGACCAAGGCTTGAATTGCAGCGGGCGCCGGCAGCGGCTACCGGGGAGCCCGTCAGACGCATCGGCTTCGCGCGTTGTGCAATCACAAACAGGAAGATCGAAATTGGCCAATCTTGAGTCGCGGCTCGGTCCGCACCGTCCGCAGTTCCTTTCCATCTTGCGCATCATGACCGCGCTCCTGTTCCTCTCTCATGGTACGGCCAAGCTGTTCGGCTGGCCGGATGTCGGGTTCAACCCGCCCCTCTTCTCGCTCGCTGGGCTCGCCGGGATCATGGAGATCGTCGGCGGCATCCTGCTCGTCGTCGGCCTCTTCACGAGGCCGGTTGCCTTCATCCTCGCCGGCGAAATGGCGGTCGCCTATTTCATGGCACACGCGCCGAAGGGCTTCTTCCCGATCCTCAACGGCGGCGAGTCGGCGGTGCTCTTCTGCTTTGTCTTCCTCTACCTCGTCTTCGCCGGCCCTGGCACGTGGAGCATCGACCACCAGCGCGGTACGGCCTGACGGTCAGAGCGGCTCGTAGTCGATCTCCAGGAAGTCGGCGACATTCGGGATCCACTTGTCGTTGACGAAGGCGACGTGGTCCGGGTGGTTGCTGTAGCCGTCATAGGCGGCCTGATCGTCGAATTCCATCGAGAAGCCATGACGATGCGGGTTCTTGGCATGAATCTGCCGCAGCCGTTCGAACTTCTTGACGCCGGGAACCTTCGAGAGGAGCAGCGCGTCCTCGATGAAATTCGCTTCGGCGGCGGAGCCTTTGGGATGCTTGGTGGTGAAGATGACGGTGTGGCGGATCATCGGCGTTTCCCCGTTTCCGATTGGCGAAGGTACCGCAGCAGCCTAGCGCGACGGTCTCGGCGTCGGCACGGCAGATTTGTCCATTCTGGACCGGATTCAGTGCGCCTCGTCCCAGTTGGCGGCGGCGCGGGCGTCGACCTGGAGCGGGACGGAGAGTTTAACCGCCGGTTCGCCGGCTGCCTCCATGACGCGGCTGATGATCGACTTGGTCGCTTCGACTTCCGACTCCGGCGTCTCGAACACCAGTTCGTCATGGACCTGAAGCAGCATTTTCGCCGATAGCCGAGCCGCGGCGAGGGCGGGCTCCATGCGGAGCATGGCGCGGCGGATAATGTCGGCCGCCGATCCCTGGATCGGGGCGTTGATCGACGCGCGGTCGACGAAGGCGCGCTCGGCCGGGTTCTTTGAGTTGACCTGCGGGAAGTGAATCTTGCGGCCGAAGAGCGTCGTCACATAGCCGTCCTTCCGTACCTTGGCACGCATCGCCTCCATATAGTCCTTGATACCGGGGAAGCGCTCGAAATAGCTTTTGATGTAGGCGCC
>JBDTLN010000214.1:0-4839 GCA_039934795.1 Bauldia sp.
CCGACTGCCCTTGATTCCGCTTGACAACTGCGGGCGCGCTCACCCTATCATAACTCACTAGATAGTTACTTACGCGCGACCGAAGGTCGACGCCGGGGTGGGAAGTTCGATGGTCGAACTGCTGCTCAACGCGCTGACGCTGTCCAGCATCCTCGTCCTCGTCGCGCTTGGCCTCGCCATCGTTTTCGGCCTGATGAACATCATCAACATGGCGCATGGCGAATTCGTCATGCTCGGCGCCTTCACGCTGTCGCTGGTTCAAGGCGCGGGCGGCAGCTTCTGGGCCGGCCTCGCCGCGGCATGTCTTGTCGGCATCGTGCTGGGCTTTCTGCTCGAACGGTCCATCATCCGCCATCTCTACGAGCGACCCATGGCGGCGATCCTCGCCACCTGGGGCGTCAGCCTCATTCTTCAGTACGGGATGCAGCTCATCTACAGCGCTGCGCCGCGCATGGTCAGCGGCCCGGTCTCCGGCGCCGTCGATCTCCTCGGCGCTTCCTATCCGGCCTATCGCCTGTTTCTCATTGTCGCGGCCGTGGTGATCGTCGGCGCGGCGGTCCTCGTCATGCGCAAGACCGCCTTTGGCCTCGACCTCAGGACCGTCATCCAGAATCGCGAAGTGGCGGAACTGCTCGGCATCGACACGCGGCGCGTCTTCACCATCGCCTTCTGCGCCGGCACCGCGCTTGCCGCCGTCGCCGGGGCGCTAGTCGCACCGCTCGCCAAGGTGGTCACCTCCATGGGCGCCAACTACCTGGCGCCATCCTTCTTCGTTGTCATCGTCGGCGGGGCCGGCAGCTTGCCGGGGGTGGTCGCCGGCAGCGTCCTGGTCGGCGGCTTGCAGACAGTCCTCGACTACGAGATCCCGGCCACCTTCTCGCAGGCGCTCGTTCTCATCCTCTCGGTCGCGATCGTCCGCTTCCGGCCGCGCGGATTGATCCCGGCATGACCGCACCAGCAACCGGGATGGCCAGGATTGCGACGCAGAAGAGCCGCCCTGCTCTCATTGCCCTCGCCTTTCTCGTCGCCCTCCTCGCCGCCTACCCGTTCTGGGCGGGCGGCTATCAGGTCGGCGTGCTCCGCGATGCCCTGATCTTCGGCATCCTTGCCCTCAGCCTCGACTTCCTGTGGGGCAAGGCCGGCGTGCTCAGCTTCGGCCATGCCGCGTTCTTCGGCATCGGCGCCTACGGCGTTGCGATCCTTGGGCCCGACATTGGCAATGGCAACGCGTTCATCGTCAGCCTTGCGGCCGGCGTTGCGGTGGCGGGAATGGTTGCCGGCGCGGTCGGCTATTTCCTCCTATATGGCGGCGTGCGCGGGCCGTATCTGACGATCGTCACGCTGGCGCTGGCGCTGGTCGCACAGCGCCTCGCCACGGGCTGGGCGAACGTCACCGGCGGCGATGCCGGCCTGCTCGGCGCCCCGCCTCCCGGCCTTGCGATCGGCGGTTGGAGCGTCGCGCTTGTCGACCCGGTCAGCCAGTACGCCCTCGTCGCCATCGTCCTGCTCGTCTCCCTCCTCGGCGTCTGGCTCTGGTGCCGCGGCCGGCGCGGCAACATTCTGCAAGCGATCCAGGACCACGAGCTGAAGCTTCGCTCCCTCGGCTACGATACGGCCGGGCGGCTCCTTGCCATCTTCATTCTGTCGGCGATGCTTGCCGCAGTCGCCGGCGGCCTCTACGCCGGCGTTTCGGGCTTCGTTGCGCCAGACCTCGTCGGCCTTCTTCTCTCTACGCAGGTCATCGTCTGGGTGGCTGTGGGCGGCCGCGGCACGCTGGTCGGGCCGCTGATCGGCGCGGTGGTGGTGATCCGGCTTCAGAGCGAAATCAGCAGCATCAGCCTCAGCCTCTGGCCCATCCTCATCGGCGCATTCTTCATCGCCCTCGTCTTTCTGTTTCCCGAAGGCCTTCTCCCCTTCGCCACGCGCGGCGTCAGCCGGCTGTTCCGGCGGAGCGCAGCGCAATGACCGCCGCACTCCTCGAGGCTGACAGCGTCGGCGTCCATTTCGGCGGCGTGGTCGCCGTCGCCGATGTCAGCCTTACCATCGCCGGCAACGGCATCACCTGCATCATCGGCCCGAACGGCGCCGGCAAGAGCACGTTCTTCAACATGCTAACCGGCACGGTGCGGCCGAGCACCGGCCGCGTGCTCGTCGGCGGCCACGACATTACCGGCAGCCGCATCGAGACCTTCGCCCATCGCGGCATTGCGCGAAAATTCCAGACGCCGAGCGTCTTCGAGCGGCTGACGGTGCGCGAGAACCTCGACATCGCCCGCCACCCGGCCGCGGCGACGGCCGCCAAGACAATCGACCTGATCCTTTCTCTCCTCGGCCTTGACGCCGTCGCCGGGACGCCTGCCGGCGCCCTCGCCCATGGCCAGAAGCAGTGGCTGGAAATCGGCATGGCGCTCGCCACCGAGCCGAAACTGATGCTGCTCGACGAGCCGACCGCCGGCATGGGTCCGGAGGAGACCGAGAAGACGGCTAGGCTGGTCACCGACCTCGCCGGGCGGATGGCCATCGTGGTTATCGAGCACGACATGGCCTTCATCCGGGCCCTCGCCGCGCGCACCCTCGTCATGCATCACGGCAAGGTCGTAGCCGACGGATCCTTCGCCGAGATCGAGGGCGATGCCCTCGTCCGCGATATCTATCTCGGGCGGCGCTGATGCTGGCGATCAGCAACCTCACCGCTGCCTACGGAACGGTGCCGGTTCTGAACGGCGTCAGCCTCGAACTCGCCAGGGGCGAGGTGCTCGCCCTGCTCGGCCGCAACGGCGTCGGCAAGACGACGCTGCTGCGCACGATCACCGGGCTTCTGCCGACGCTGAGCGGCGCGGTGACGCTGAACGGCGCGGCGATCACCGGGCTCTCGACCCACGCTATCTCGCGGCTCGGCGTCGCGCTGGTGCCGCAGGGCCGCGGCATCCTCGCCAAGCTCAGCGTGCGCGAGAATCTGGAAGTCGGCGGGCGCGCCGCCGCCGGCCGCAAGCCCGCGCCGATTGCCGAGATCGTGTCGCGCTTTCCGAATCTCGCCGACCGTCTCGACCAGCCTGGCGGGACGCTCTCCGGCGGCCAGCAGCAGCAGCTCGCCATAGCCCGCGCCCTGTCGGCGCGGCCGACCGTGATGCTCCTCGACGAGCCGACCGAGGGCATCCAGCCGAACGTCGTCCAGGACCTCGGCGAGCTGATCCGCACGCTCACCCGCGACACCGGCCTTTCGGTGCTGCTGGTCGAGCAGAACATCGACTTTGCCCTCCACACCGCGCACCGCTGCGCGGTGATGGAGAAAGGCCGGATTGTCCATGAGGGCAGCCCGGATGAACTGAGAAGCGATGCCGTTCTGAAGCGTTATCTGGCCATCTGAAAAAAGGAGAACAAGCATGAGCAAGTTGATCACCAGCCGTCGGACTCTCATCAAGGGCATCGGCGCGACCGTCGCCGTCGGCGCCATTGGAATGCCGGCAATCCTGCGTGCCGCGGACCAGGTCAAGATCGGGTTCATGGCGCCGATCACGGGCGACGAGGCGTTGCTCGGCATCACGCAGAAGCAGTGCTACGAACTTGCCATCGACGACCTCAATGCCGCCGGCGGCATCGGCGGTCGCGAGATTGTCTCGTTCATCGAGGATGACGAGACCAACACCAAGGCGACGATCGACAAATCCCGGAAGCTCATCGGCCAGGACAATGTCGACGTCATCATCGGCGTGCTCGCCAGCTTCGAGCGGCAGGCGGCGATGAGCGTCACCATCCCCGCCAAGAAGCTCTTCATCTATCCGACCTACTACGAAGGCGGCGACTGCAACCCCTACCTCGTCAACACCGGGCAACTGCCCAACCAGCAGATCGATCCGATGGTCTCGTACCTTGTCGAAAACGTCGGCAAGACGGTTTACGTGCTCGGCCACGACTATTCCTGGCCGCGCGGCAGCACGGCGCAGATGGAGAAGGCCCTGACGCCGCTTGGCGGCAAGCTCCTCGGCGCCGACTTCTTCCCCTTCGGCACGCAGGATTTCGGTCCGGCCTTCGCCAAGGTCAAGGAAGCCAAGCCGGACATCGTGTGGCTGATCCTGGTTGCCGGCGACGCGGTCACCGCGGTCAAGCAGTACCGCAGCTTCGACATGAAGCAGCCGCTCGTCTTCCACGCCTGGGACGATTCGATGCTCGCCGCCGTAACGCCGCAAGAGGAAGCCGGAATCCTGTCGACGCAGGCCTACTACCAGTCCCTCGACAACCCGGTGAACAAGGCCTTCAACGAGCGTTTCGCAAAGAAGTTCGGCGCCGGCGTGCCGGTCAACGCCATCGGCGAGTCGACCTACGCCTCGACGATCCTCTACGCCAAGGCGGTCGAGAAGGCCGGCAGCCTTGAGCCGGAAAAGGTCGTCAAGGCGATGTACGAAGTCGAGATCGACGTGCCGCACGGCAAGCTGACGGTCGACGCGGCCAGCAACCACGCCCGCAACGGCACGCTCATAGCGAGGGTCAACGACAAGTCGGGCTTCGACGTGATCAAGGTCACCGAGCCGGTCGACCCGATCGCCGGCTGCTCGCTCTAGCCGCTTGACGGCGCGGTGCGCGGGGAGCCTGCGCATCGCGCCGTCGCCTTGACCTCTGACCATGACCCGACTAATAAGTAACCATATAGTTACTTGTGGAGTGAAGCGTCGCAAATGGCCGGATATGACGTCATCATTGTCGGCGCCGGCGCGGCGGGGTGCCTCCTCGCCAACCGCCTCTCCGCCGACCCCAAGCGGCGAGTCCTGCTGCTTGAGGCCGGCCAGAAGGATCCGCCGGCCGCCTCGCGCATGCCGGCGATGTGGATCACGCTCATCGATA
>JBDTLN010000215.1:0-4819 GCA_039934795.1 Bauldia sp.
CCGCGCACATTGCCGCCGACCCTGGCGAGGGTGGCGGCGGTGTCCTTCCAGGCGTGGTGGACGGCGAAGTGCGTCTCCAGTTCGGCGATCACCGCCGGCCGCAGCGGCCCGACCACGGCAATCTCCACCCTCTCCGCCCGAGGCGGGCCATCGGCACCGTGCTGCATGAAAAGCTCATCGTCGTGGGAACAGAGGGAGCGACGAAGGCTACGACGCGGCGGGAGCCGGTTTCAAGCGGCCCTGGCCAGTCGAATACAATCTCGCCCTGCGCTTCCGTCGCCGCAATGTACGACGAGGACCTGAAGCGCTGCGTCAAATGGTGCGACGGCCTGAAGATGAATCCCGACGACGGCGCCCGGCAGTGCGCCGTGAAACTCACCGCCTGAGGCGCTTCGCCACCGCCTTGCCGATCGCGGCATGGGCGTCTGGATCGAGGTGGAAGCCGTCGATCTTGCTCGACTTCGCCACCGATCCGGCGTCGAGGAAGCCGACGCCGTGGAGCGCGGCGACCGCCCGGTAGTGTTTCGCCATGTCCTTCGATTTCGCCGCGTCGCCGGCGAACATCTCGGCATGGCTCGGGAACTTTGCGAGAGTCGGCGGCGGCGATACCACCAGCACCTCCGGCACGCCCTCGTTCCGCCCCACCGGCGTCGACAGGACCGTCGTCACCAGCACGCCGACGCCTTGCGCGATCTCCCAGGCCGAACAGTTGAAGCGCGCCTTCAGGTCGTTGGTGCCGAGCATGATCACCACCGCGTCGAGCGGCTTGTGGCTGGTCAGGCACGGCAGGAGGTACGTCTTGCCGTTCTTGTCGGCGCCCTCGACCGGATCGTCGCGGACGGTCGCCCGTCCGTTCAGGCCCTCCTCGATCACCCGCCAGGCCGGCCCGAGCTCCCGTTGCAGCACACCCGGCCAGCGCTCGTCACGCTCGTAGCGGCCGTCCGGCCGCGGCTCGGTGGCATAGCCCCAGGTGTTGGAGTCGCCGAAGCAGAGAACGGTTCGGATCATTGGCATCATTCCCGATGGCGAATTGCCGAAGCGATCCTAGCCGCCGGCCGCATGGACTGACCAGAGCCGCTATGGCGGAGAGAGCCGGCCGCAGAGGACGCGGACATCGCTCCGCTCGCAAAACGACGCCACGCGCGGCTCCGCCACCCCGAGATCGGAAACCTCATAGCCATTGCTGCGAAGCAGATCTCGCGTCGCCGCGGTCGGCGCCCCATAGAGGCCATGCGTCTCCACCAGGATGATCGGCGGCCGGATTGTCATCCCGGTGAGAATCGCTACCTCGGCGCCTTCGCAGTCGAGTTCGAGGAGGTCGCATTCGGGGAGATCCTCCGGCGCCACCCGCGTGGCACCGGTTGCCGCGCCGTAAACCTTGGCAGCCGGTCCGACTACGGCGTGAAGCACCGTGACGCGCTCCGCCACCCCGTTGCGGATCGCCGTCTCGCGGACGTTGGCCACCTGCTCGGCGCCGCCCTCGAAACAGATCACCGTTCCGGCAGGTGCCGACGCCAATGCCGCGACCGCCACTGTGACGCCAAAGCCGCCGCCGACGATGACGACCCTGTCACCGCCGCGAACATTCTGTCGCAGCGCGGTGACAAGGCCGAACTCGTACTGGGGAATATCCTGCGACTTGAATGGCCCGAAAAACCGTTCGAGAAGGACATCGCCGCGTTTCCGGTCGATCGACACCGGCACGCCAGCGTAGCGGACCGGCGCGGCAACGGGAAGATACGGGCGCACGACGCTGCGGTATATTGGCGAGACAAAACGCTTGGCTCGCGTGCGGAGCTTCATCGACCCCCACCCTTCGTCCGCCAGGGACGCCGCGATTCCCCCGGAGCATATCAGGCGGCAGGGGCTTTCGGCATGCTCGCCGCTGCGGCGGCCAGAAGGTCCCGGCGCGCCTTCGGTTTCACCTTCATCTTCAGTTCCTCAAGCTCCGTCCGATCGGTCCTGAGGCTGCGGATAAGCTGGTCACGCCCCATGAAATATTGCGGCGGGCAGGCCGGGTCACGGACCCCGTACCAGGCGGCGGCGCGCATGGTGAAATAGGGGTCGGCAAGGTGCGGCCGGGCTAGCGCGACAAGGTCGGCGCGTCCGGCGGCAAGGATGGTGTTGACCTGGTCGGCGGTGGTGATGTTGCCGACGCACATCGTGGCGACCCGCGCCTCGTTGCGGATGCGGTCGGAAAACGGCGTCTGGAACATGCGGCCGAACACCGGCGCGGCGTGACGGACCGTCTGGCCGGTCGAGACGTCGACCAGGTCGACCCCGGCGTCGGCGAAGGCCGCGGCGATCATCACCGCATCGTCGCCGGTGACCCCGCCCTCCGCCCAGTCGGTGGCCGAGATGCGCACCGACATCGGCTTCTGCTTCGGCCAGGCCTCGCGCATCCGCTGGAACACCTCGAGGGGAAAGCGCATGCGGTTCTCGAACGAGCCGCCATAGGAGTCGGAGCGCTGGTTGGTGAGCGGCGAGATGAAACTCGCCAGCAGGTAGCCATGGGCGCAATGCAGTTCGATCATGTCGAAGCCGCAGCGTTCGGCGCGAAGCGTCGTCGCGACATATTGTTCGACGATCTCATCCATGTCGTCGCGGTCGATCTCGCGCGGCACCTGGCTGATCGGCAGGTAAGGCAAGGGCGACGCGGACACCACCGGCCAGTTGCCTTCCGGCAGCGGGTGAACGTCCTTCTCCCACATGAACTGCGTCGAGGCCTTGCGGCCGGCATGGCCGACCTGGAGGCAGAGCTTCGCCTCGCTTCTGGCGTGGACGAAGTCGACGATCGTCGTCCACGCCGCTTCCTGTTCGTCGTTCCAGAGGCCCGTGCAGCCGGGGCTGATGCGCCCGTCAGCGGAAACGTTCGTCATCTCGGTGAAGACGAGGCCGGCGCCGCCGATCGCCCGCGAGCCGTAGTGGACGAGGTGCCAGTCGCCGGGCACGCCCTCCTCGGCCGAATACATGCACATCGGCGAGACGACGACACGATTGCGCAGCACCATCTCCCGGAGCCGCAGCGGCTGGAACATCGGCGGCGGCGCATGCTCCAGCGGCACGTCGAAGCCATGCTCGCGCACGTCCAGCGCAAAATGGCGGTCGATGGTCTTGATGAAGTCCGGGGCGCGGAGGCGGAGATTGTCGTAGGTGATCGCCTTGGCGCGGGTCATGACGCCGAACGCGAACTGGATCGGGTCGAACGCCCAGAAGCGCTTCAAGTGCTCGAACCAGACCAGCGACACGTCGGCCGAATGCTGGGTGCGCTCGACTTCGCCGCGCCGGTCGGACTCAAAATGCTCAAGCGCCTCCGCAATGCTCCGGTCCGGCGTGAAGGAGCGAAAAAGGGCAATGGAATCCTCCATCGCCAGCTTGGTGCCCGAGCCGATGGAGAAATGCGCCGTCGCCTTGGCGTCGCCGAGAAGGACCATGTTGTCCTTCACCCAGCGGGCGCTGCGGATCATCGGAAAATTGCGCCAGAGCGACCGGTTGGTGAGAATCGGATGGCCGTTGAGATAGCGCGCGAAAATTTTCTCCATGCGCGCCGCCGACTCTTCCTCGCTGAGGTCGGCCAGCCCGGCGCGCCCGAATGTCGCGGCGTCGGTCTCGAAGATCCAGGTCGAGCGGCCCGTTTCGTATTGATAGGCGTGGCCGATGAAGATGCCGTGCTCGGTCTCCTCGAACATGAACTTGAAGGCGTCGAGCGGCGCCGTCGAGCCCATCCAGACAAACTTGTTGGGGCGGAGGTCGACCTTCGGCTGGAAGTGTTCGCGATACTCTTCGCGGAAGCGCGAATTGATGCCGTCGGCGAGCACCACCAGGTCGGAGCGCCGCGACAAGGCCGAGATGTCCTCGACCTCCTTGCCGAACTCGAATTCGACCCCGAGATCGCGAGCCCGCTCGTAGAGGATGACGAGCAGCGTTCGCCGCGAGCAGCCGCAGAAGCCGTTGCCGCCGATGCGATGCCGCGTGCCCTTGAAGTTGATCTCGATGTCGTCCCAGTAGGCGAATTCGCGGGTGATCCGCCAATAGGTCTCCGGGTCCCAGGCCTCGAACGTGTCGAGGGTCTGGTCGGAGAAAACGACGCCGAAGCCGAACGTGTCGTCGATCCTGTTGCGCTCGTAGACCTTGATCGCGTCGGCGGGGTTCGCCTTCTTCTTCAGGATCGCGAAATAGAGGCCGGCCGGGCCGGCGCCGACAATCGCCACCTTCATTTCAGGCCCTCGGGATAAGGGATGACCGCCGTCGTCTCGATCTCGAGGAGGGCGGCTTTCTCGACCAGCCGCCGCACTTCGACCACCGCCATCGGCGGATAGACCGGGCCCACGATCTCGCGCCAGATCGGCCCGAGTTCCTTGCGGCTCGCGGCATAGGCGTCGATATCGCAGACATACCAGGTCATGCGGACGATATGCTGAGGCCCTGCCTCGGCCTCGGCGAGGACGGCGAGGATGTTGCGGAGCGTCAGGCGCACCTGCCCGGCGAAGCCTTCGGCGAAATGCCCGGTCTCGTTCCAGCCGACGAGGCCGCCAGTGAACACCATGCGCCCCTCGGCGAGCGCGCCATTGGCATAGCCCTTCGGCTCCGGCCAGCCGGCCGGCTGGAGGATCCGGTGGACCGTGCGATTGTCCGGGCCTGATTTTGCGTCCGCGGTCATGCGGTCCTCTCCCGGTAGCCAGTGATAGCGCCCCGCACGTCGTCAGGGATCGGGATCGAGACGTGGCGGGTGAGGTCGGTGGCGACGATCACCAGCGAAGCCTTGAGAATCTCTTCCGCCCCGCGCCACGCCGGGATCGCCAGGGTCAGCGACCTGGCG
>JBDTLN010000216.1:0-4805 GCA_039934795.1 Bauldia sp.
GGGCGGGCCGGGCTCGACCACCGAGGTCGCCTCGATCACGCTGAAGCGCGAGGCCTTCGAGAGCTGGAAGACCGGCTATTCCTCGGCGCTTGCCATCATTCTTTTCGTAGCGGTGTTCGGCCTCGCCAACATCTACGTGAAGGCCCTCAACCGCGTGAAGCAAAGGTGACGGCATGGCCATGACCGCCGCCACGCAGGCCCACTCCGTCGTCGCGCCGTCGCCTTGGGCGAAGCGCATCGCCGCCGCGATTGTCATCCTCTATGCCGTCATCACCATGGTGCCGCTGGTCTGGATCGTACTCACCGGTTTCAAGACGCCGCCGGATTCCATCGCCTATCCGCCGAAGGTCTTCTTCTCCCCGTCGCTGGAAGGCTACGTCAACCTCTTCACGACGCGGACGCGCCAGACGCCGGATTTCATCGCCTCGCTGCCGCCGGCGACCGCCTGGTACGACAAGCTCGTCCGCTCGCGGAACATGGTGATCGCCGGTCCGTCCAACGTCGTCGGGCGATTCACCAACTCGATCATCATCGCTTTCGGCTCGACCTTCCTGGCGGTCTTCCTCGGCACGCTCACCGCCTATGCCTTCTCGCGGTTCAAGGTGCCGCTCGCCGACGATCTCCTGTTCTTCATCCTGTCGACGCGGTTCATGCCGCCCATCGCCGTGGCGATTCCGATCTACCTCATGTACCGGGTGGTCGGGCTCTCCGACACCCATATCGGCATGATCCTCCTCTACACGGCGGTGAACGTGTCGCTGGCGGTGTGGCTGCTCAAGGGCTTCATCGACGAGATCCCGCGCGAGTACGAGGAAGCCGCCATGATCGACGGCTACACGCGGCTGCAGGCCTTCTGGAAAGTGGTGCTGCCGCAGGCCGCGACCGGCATCGCCGCCACGGCGATCTTCTGCCTGATCTTCGCCTGGAACGAATATGCCTTCGCAGTCCTCCTGACCTCCGGCCAGGCGCAGACCATGCCGCCCTTCATACCGTTCATCATCGGCGAGGGCGGTCAGGACTGGCCCGCGGTGGCGGCCGGGACGACGTTGTTCCTGGTGCCGATCTGCGTCTTCACCATTCTTCTCCGCAAGCACCTCTTGCGCGGCATCACTTTCGGCGCGGTGCGGAAATGAGCGAGAATCCGACCGGCTCCGTGCCCGCCCGGGAAAGCCTCGTTTCCCGCTTTCTCCGCCTGCGGCGCGGACCGTGGGAGGGACTGGCGACGCTGATCATCGCCGCCGGCCTGATCATGCTGATGCAGCCGCTGGCGATCGTGCTCTACACCTACTCGTTCGTCACCATCCTCGTCGGCACGGCGATGTTCGTCGTCGTCAGTCATTTCGGGGATTGAGCGGTGGCCGAGATTCGCGTCGAGAACCTTCGCAAGGCCTTTGGCGATTTCGTCGCCGTCCAGGGATCGTCCTTCACCGTCAAGGACGGTGAATTCTTTATCATGCTCGGCCCATCCGGCTGCGGCAAGACGACTACGCTCCGGATGATCGCCGGACTCGAACTGCCGACTTCGGGCAACATCCGCCTCGGCGGCGAGGACGTCACCTTCAACCGCGCCGCCGCCCGCGACATCGCCTTCGTCTTCCAGCTTTTCGCGCTCTACCCGCACATGAATGTGCGCAAGAACATCGGCTTCCCGCTGCTCTGCCAGGGCGTGCCGGCCGCCGAAATCCGCCGGCGCGTCGAGGAAACGGCGCGGTTCCTGCGCATCGACGGCCTTCTCGACATGCCGGTGTCGCGCCTCGCCGGCGGCGACCGCCAGCGGGTCGCCCTCGGCAGGGCGATCGTCCGGCGACCAATGGCTTTCCTGATGGACGAGCCGCTCGGCACGCTCGACACCGAGTTCCGCGACCACATGGTGCGCGAGCTGCGCGAGCTCCACCTGCGCATCCACGCCACCACGGTTTATGTGACCCACGACCAGCTCGAAGCCATGGCAATGGCCGACCAGATCGCGGTGATGAACCAGGGCGCCATCGAGCAGTTCGGCACGCCGCAGGAAATCTACGACCGGCCGGCGACCATGTTCGTCGCCGACTTCATCGGTTCGCCGCCGATGAACTTTCTGTATTTCGGTTCAGCCCTGACGAAAGGCGCCGCCTCGGTCCGCGTCAACGGCGCCGAGGTCACGGTGCCGACGATCCGCGAGGACCGGCGTGAGGGCGAGTATGTTCTGGGCGTGCGACCGGAGCATATCCGCTTTGACGATGCCTCGCGGCTGCGGGGGACGGTGTTCGGAGCGGAGTATCTGGGGACGACGCAAATCGTCACGGTCAATACCGAATACGGCCAGGTGAAAGCCCGGCTGCCGGCCGCGGTCGCCGTCACCGCCGGCGAGACGGTCGGGCTGGCTTTACGGCCGGAGCGTCTGTCGATCTTCGACAAGGCCTCCGGCGGCGCAGTCCGCACGGCGCTTGGCGAGGCGGCGGCCCATGGCTGAAGTCACCCTTCGCGGCGTCACCAAGCGGTTCCAGTCGGTAACGGCGATCGACGCGATGGACCTTGCCGTCGACGATGGCGAATTCTTTGTCCTCCTCGGCCCGACCGGCGCTGGCAAGACGACGACGCTGCGCCTGATCGCCGGGCTGGAGCGCGCCGACGCCGGCGCGGTCGGCATCGGCGGCCGCGACGTGACCACCGCCGACCCGGCGTCTCGCGACGTTACTTTTGTGTTCCAGCAATACTCGCTCTATCCGCATCTCTCGGCGTACGACAACCTTGCTTTTCCGCTCCGCTCGCCGTCACGGCGCGTGGCCGAGCCCGAGATCAAGCGGCGGATCGAGGAAATCGCCGCGATGCTGCGCATCAGCGGCAAGCTTCAGAACCGCGCCACGCAATTGTCCGGCGGCGAGATGCAGCGCGTCGCGATCGGCCGGGCGCTGGTCCGGCGGCCGGCTGTCTATCTGATGGACGAGCCGCTGTCGTCGCTCGACGCCAAGCTCCGGGCCGACCTGCGGCTTGAACTGAAACGCATCCAGCAGGGACTGGGCGCGACCATCCTTTACGTCACCCACGACCAGACCGAGGCCATGACCATGGCCAACCGAATCGGCGTGATCGAGGCCGGGCGGCTGATCCAGGTCGGCAGCCCGCGCGACATCTATACCGACCCGGTCAGCATCTATGTGGCGACACGGCTCGGCCAGCCGGCCATCAATCTCGTCCCGGCCGGGCTGATCCCGAATGGCGCCGTGCCGCCGGGCGCCACGACCATTGGCGCCCGCACGGAGCATTTCGAGATCGAGAAAGCCAGCAAAGGCGCCGGAATCGGCAAGGTCGACTGGATCGAGCACCTCGGCGACCAGAACCATCTGCACGTCACGGTAGGCGACACCCGGCTGGTTACCCTGGTCGATCCGGGCACGGATCTTACCAATGGCGACAGTGTTTCATTGAAGCTCGTCAATCCCTTATATTTCGACGGCTCCGGGAACCGGATCAGGGGAGGGACGTCGTGAAGATTGGTTTCTGCATGTTGTTGTGGACCGGGCATGTCACCCGCAAACACCGCAAGATTCTTGAGGATTTGAAGGCGACCGGATATGACGGCGTCCAGATCCCGATCTTCGAGGGGGAGGTCAGCGACTACGAAAAGATCGGGCGGATGCTCGACGAGATCGGGCTGGAGGCATGCGGCATCGCGGTGTTTCCGACCCTGAAGCAGAACCCTCTCTCCGACAAGGAAGCCGATCGCAAGCGGGCGCTGAAGCATTTGCAATGGATCATCGACTGCACGTCGGCCATGAATGCCAGCCAGGTCGCCGGGCCGCTGCACCAGACCATCGGCCACTTCACCGGCCATCCGCCGACCAAGGTGGAGAAGTCCCGCGCCCGCGAGTTGCACAAGCGCGGCGGCGACTATGCGGCGGAGCGGAACGTCCAGATCGTTCTTGAAGCCATCAACCGTTTCGAGTGTTATTTCATGAACACCATGGACGACCTGTCCGCCTATCTCGACACCGTGAAGCATCCGGCGGTCACTGGCATGTACGACACGTTCCATGCCAACCTCGAAGAGAAGGATCCGGTCGCCGCCTACAATCGGAACTACCGGAACTTCGCCCACGTCCACATTTCGGAAAACGACCGCGGCGTTCCGGGGACCGGGCATGTGCCGTGGGCCGCGACCTTCAAGGCGATCAAGAGCTCCGGCTATGATGGCTGGCTGACCATCGAGGCCTTTGGCCGGGCCTTGCCGGAACTCGCGGCGGCAACGCGGGTGTGGCGCGACCTGCACGACCGGCCTGAGGATGTTTACCGCATCGGCTACCGCACCATCCGCGACGGCTGGGCCGCTGCCTGATGCAAAGCGGAGCGCACACCATGATTCTCGACGCGACGACCCGCCGCCTGCTCATCGAGACGGTGGCGCGGCGGGTCATCGACCACGCCGGGGAACTGACTGCGCTCGACCAGGCGATCGGCGACGGCGACCACGGCATCAACATGAAACGGGGCTTCGAGGCCGTGCTTGCCGACCTCGACGCCCATGCCGGGAAGCCCCTGCCGGATGGACTCAAGGCGATGGGCATGGTGCTGGTGATGAAGATCGGCGGCGCCTCCGGTCCGCTCTACGGGACGCTGTTCATGACACTCGGCAAGGAACTGCCGGCCGAGCCGACCGCGGCCGACATCATCCGTGCCTTCGATGCCGCGATCGAGGCGGTCAAGGCGCGCGGCAAATCCGACATCGGCCAGAAGACGATGCTTGATGTCCTTGCCCCGGTACGCGATGCGCTCGCCGGGGAGCGCGATCCGCGCGCCGCGGCCGACGCCGCTGCCGCAGCAACGAT
>JBDTLN010000217.1:0-4800 GCA_039934795.1 Bauldia sp.
GACACGTTCCTTGAGGAAGAGGACGAGGAAGGCGAAGACGTCGGCGACATCATCGGCGAGGTTGATGAGGAAGAACGCTGACTTGAGAAGCCGCCCGGGATCGCGTATCAGGCGCCCGGGCTTTGACCACATCGACCGGCAGGGCCGGAGGGAATAACGAGAAACCGGCGTGTGCCCGCCACGCGCCGGATCAATGCCGGAAGGGGCCATAGCTCAGTTGGGAGAGCGCTTGAATGGCATTCAAGAGGTCGGCGGTTCGATTCCGCCTGGCTCCACCAGCCCTTCCCGAGGCGAAATGAACCGATAGCCGCTCCCCGCGCGCGTCTCAGCGCTCGCGGAACGTCCGTGCGATTTGCTCGCCGAGGGGCTTGAGGAGGTAGGCGAGGGGCGTGCGTTCCTGGGTGGCGAAATGGGCCTCGACCGTCAACTGGTCATTATTTTAGTCTTTTGTCGATAAGGGACCATTAAAGCATCAGTGAGACTATCGTCGGGACTGAACCCGCACGGTTCTGGAAATGTTGAAGCCAAAGCTTGGACCGCCCGCGGTCGGTAGCCCCGCAGACGTTCAGCGCGCCCGTCTCGATGCGGCCGTCCGGAACATGGCACAGGGCCTGTGCTTGTTCGACGCTGACCGGCGGCTTGTCATCTGCAATCAGCAATACGTCGACATATACGAGCTGCCGTCCGAACTCGCCCAGCCGGGAACCCAACACGAGGACATCGTCAACTACCGGCTCGCGCATGGCATGCGCTGGGACGGCGGCGCCGAGGCATTCATCAGGCGGAACGACGCGCGGCTGGCCGGCAGCGAAGTGGGCATCGAGATCGTCGAGTTGAGCAATGGACGCGTGGTGCAAGTCCGTCATCAGCCCATCTCGGTCGGCGGGTGGGTGGCGACCCACACCGACATCACCGATCTCCGCAATCGCGAAAAGGAACTCAGCCTGCAGAACCTCCGGTTCGACGCAGCCATCAACAACATGTCTCAAGGGCTGAGCATGTTCGACGGCGAGCGCCGGCTGGTCGTGTCAAATGCTCGCTTCGCAGAGATCTATGGATTGCCTTCGGAGATGCTGGTTCCCGGTACATCAGTGGATATTCTGACGGGCTTCCTGAAGAACGCCCCAAGGGGCGATGGCGCCAATGCGGCGGGGACTATTCGCGCCCTGGCGGAAGGCGCAGCGCGCGGCGCCGAGGTCGTCGAGACCGCCGACAACCGGATCGTCTCAATACTCAATCAGGCGATAGCCGATGGTGGCTGGGTATCGACCCACGAAGACGTCACCGAGCAGCGCAACCGCGAAGCGCGGATAAGGCATCTCGCCGCCCACGACGCCTTGACGGACCTTCCCAACCGCACCCAGTTTCAGGAGCATATCGTCAAGCTGCAGGACCGGATAAGGCTCGGCGAGATGGTTGCCGTCCTCTGCGTCGACCTCGATCACTTCAAGACGATCAATGACACTCTCGGTCACTCCGTCGGCGACGGGGTATTGAAGGCTGCTGCCGCCCGATTGCTGCACTGCTGTCGACAGACCGATCTTGTCGCCCGCCTTGGCGGCGATGAATTCGCGATCCTCCAGGCGCCAACGCCCAACGTCGACACCGCCGCGGCGCTGGCGCGTCGAATCGTTCAGGCTGCTGCCCAGCCTCTGGAAATCCTTGGCCATCGTATCGTTATCGGGGCCAGTGTCGGCGTCGCCGTCGCGCCCAATGACGGTTGCGATGCCGACAGCCTGATGAAGAACGCCGATCTCGCCCTTTACCGGGCCAAGAGCGAAGGTCGCGGCACCTTTCATTTCTACGAGCACGGCATGGATATCGCCCTCCAGAAGCGCCTCGCCCTGGAAATGGGTCTGAGGGTTGCCCTTGCCCACAACGAGCTCAGTCTGGTTTACCAGCCCCTCGTCAACCTCGCCGACAATCGCATCAGCTCCTTTGAGGCACTGCTCCGCTGGAACCATCCCGAACGCGGACCAATTCCGCCCTCCGAGTTCGTGCCGATCGCCGAGGAAACCGGCCAGATTGTCGCGATTGGCGAATGGGTGCTGCGAGAAGCCTGCACGGCGGCCGCCGCGTGGCCCGAGCACATCCGGATCGCGGTCAACCTCTCGCCAAGGCAGTTCGGCAACAAGGGTCTCGTCACGA
The DNA here is from genome assembly GCA_039934795.1 of Bauldia sp. Classification (GTDB taxonomy): domain Bacteria; phylum Pseudomonadota; class Alphaproteobacteria; order Rhizobiales; family Kaistiaceae; genus CAMCWB01. The sequence continues at coordinate 2,149 of JBDTLN010000217.1, forward strand.
TCGTCGAATCAGCTCTCGCCGCCAGCGGCCTCAACCCCCGACGCCTTGAACTCGAGGTGACCGAGTCGCTGTTGCTCATCGACAGCGGCTCGACGCTGCAGATCCTGCACCGTCTCCGCGAACTGGGCGTGCGCATTTCAATGGACGATTTCGGAACCGGGTATTCGTCCCTGAGCTATCTGCGCTCCTTCCCCTTCGACAAGCTCAAGATTGACCGGTCTTTCGTGGCCGAGTCGCTTTCGAATCCGGAGAGCCTCGCGATCGTCAAGGCAGTCATCGGCCTCGGCCGAAGCCTTGGCATGGAGACCACCGCGGAAGGCGTAGAAACCGAGGCGCAACTGGAATTGATCCACGCGCAAGGGGCGACCGAGGCCCAAGGCTTCCTGATCAGCGTGCCGCTGCCGGCAAACGCTGTCGCTTCCCTGCTGGAAGCTACCGGGTCGCGGCACAAGGATAGGTTTTTCGCGAGCGGGTATTCCCGGACGGGCGAGAAAGCCGGTTGAGAAACCGGAGCTTTTCCGCCTGGCTCCACCAGCCCTCCCCTGGACCAAATGGACTGCGCGCGTCTCAGCGCTCGCGGAAGGTCCGCGCGATCTGTTCGCCGAGGGGCTTGAGGAGGTAGGCGAGGGGCGTGCGCTCCTGGGTGGCGAAATAGGCCTCTACCGGCATGCCGGGCAGCAGCTTGAGGTCGCCGAGATCCTTGGATGCATCGGGCCGGAAGGCGATGCGTACGAGGAAGTAGGGCCGCTCGGTCTGTGTCTCGCGCAAAAGGTCCGGCGCGACGCGGACGACCGAGCCCGTGACGGTCGGCGTCGTGCGGCGGTTACCCGACATGATGCGCACCTCGACCGGCCCGCCCACTGAAATCTGGTCGACATCCTCCGGCGCTATCTTGGCGTCGACGACCAGCTCGTCGGCGCGCGGAACGATTTCCATGATCGTCTCGCCCGGCCCGATGACGCCGCCGACGGTGTGCACCGACAGGCCGTGGACGATGCCGCTCTGCGGCGCGCGGATGTCGATGCGGCGGAGCTGATCCTCGGCGGCGGTCTGCCGCTCGCGCAGCTCGGCGATGCGCGCCTCGGTCTCGCGGAGGTCGTTGAGCACCGACGTTTGCAAATCCTTGTCGAGCTGCAGGATCTGCAACTCGATCTCGCTGGTCTTGCCGCGCGCCGTGGCCACCGCCGCGATCAGCGCGCCGCGCTCGCCCTGAAGCCCGGCCCGGCTGCGCTGCAGGGTGGTCACCTGGCTGACCGCGACCAGCCGCTTGTCGTAGAGGTCGGAGATGCTGACGAGTTCCTTCTCGATCAGCGCCAGCTCGCTGTCCTTGGCGGCGATCTGGGCTTCGAGGCCCTCGATCTGCTCGCTGAGCTGGGTGATCTGCTCGCGCAATTGCGCGCGCTGGCCGGTCAGCGTGTTGTGCCGCGCCGCGAAGAGGTTGCGCTCGCCGGCAAAGGCCCCGGCGACGCCCGGCTCGTCCTTGCGCGGCGTCAGTTCCGGCGGCAGCGTCATGGACACCGCCCCGTCCCGCTCTGCCGCCAGCCGGGCCTCGCGAACGAGCTGCGTATCGAGGGCCGAACGGATGGAGCCGAGGGTCGTCCGCGGCAGGGTGTCGTCGAGCCGGACGAGGACATCGCCCGCCGTTACCGCGCTGCCTTCCTCGACCAGAAGCTTGCCGATCGTCCCGCCGGTTGGATGCTGGACCTTCTTGACGCTGGACTCGACGACGATGGAGCCCGGCGCGATGACGGCGCCGGCGAGTTCGCTCGTCGCCGCCCAGCCGCCTATGCCGCCGATGAGGACCGCAACCGTGGCGAAACCGACGATGTTGAGACGCCGGATCACGCTCTGCGGGTCCCTCGAGGGCGCCGGCATCAGCCGCCCCCGGTTTCGCTGACAACGCGGAGGCCCGTGCCGGCGGCGCCGGCTTGCGCCGGGCGCGTCGTGACGCGGCGAAGGACCTCGTCGCGCGGCCCGAAGTCGCGCTGGATGCCGTTGGCGAGCACCAGCACCTTGTCGCAGGCGGCAAGGCCCGAAGGCCGGTGCGCGACGACAATGACGATGGCGCCGCGTGCCTTGGCGGACCGCACCGCCTTCTCGAGGGCGATATCGCCGTCATTGTCGAGATTGGCGTTCGGCTCGTCGAGGACGATGAGGAAGGGATCGCCGTAAAGCGCCCGGGCGAGGGCGACGCGCTGCCTCTGGCCGGCGGACAAGAGCATGCCGCCATCGCCGATCGGCGTATCGTAGCCGCCGGGCAGCCTGAGGATCATGTCGTTGGCATCGGCGGCCTCGCCGGCGCGCAGCACCGCCGCATCGTCGGGCTCTGGCTCCATGCGGCCGATATTGGCCGCAACGGTCCCGTCGAAGAGCTCGACCGCCTGGCCGAGATAGCCGATATGGCGGCCGAGATCCGCGCGGCGCCATTGCTCGAAGGCGGCGCCGTCGATGCGCATCGTGCCGCGCGCCGCCGGCCAGATGCCGACGAGGGCGCGCGCCAGGCACGTCTTGCCCGAGCCGCTCGGTCCGATGATGCCGAGCGCCTCGCCGGCGGCGAGCGAGAAGTGAATGCCGGCGAGGACCGGCTTGGTGGCCCCCGGCGGCACCAGGGTCAAATGTTCGATGCTGAGGCTGGAGGCCGGCCTCGGCAGC
>JBDTLN010000218.1:0-4784 GCA_039934795.1 Bauldia sp.
AGCACCACATCAACCCGCGCAAGTCGCGGGTCGGCTCGGGACTTTTCGACGATTGTAGACCCAACTTCTCGGCCTGGCGCACCGCTTTTGTTTCGGATACGAAATGATTGTATTGTGTGGGCGCATTTAAGGCCAAACGCGAGTGAGTTGCGTGAACACAGATGGAGCCAAGGGCTTGGTGGGCATGGTCCATACCGACGAGCCGACCGACCCCGAGGAGGGCTGCGAAGACTTCGCTCCCCGCGAGCGGAGTTAAATGCCTGCGCGCCTTTCTGATCCACCGGCTTCTTGTTCACCCGCACTTCGACGCCCCTTAATCTGTTGCTTTGCGTTGGGTGCCAAACGGGTGCCAAGCCGAAGCTCTGATTTTTTGCGCCGGTGCGCCCGATCTTCTCAAGCCCGCGCTGGCATCGCGCCCAGAAACAGGAGGGCGGTCAGAACGGCGGAGCGCGCAAAAGGTGAGGTCATCTACCGCGTCAACTAGGCTAGGGCGACGGTGATCAACAGGCAGCCCGCCAGGCCATCGAAGATACGAGCCACCGAATTGATCGACGCTCCGAAGCGTTCCATGAGTAAGGTAACGGTTCCCCGCGCCAGTACCGTCGCCAGCGCTACCACCGTTAGCGTCAGCAAGACTCCAATAGCCATCGCGCCGGCGAATGCCACCCCGGCCTGCGGTATGCCCAGCGTCACGGCCAGTACCATCATGAACAGCGTCAGCGGACAGGGGATCAGGCCAGCGACGAAGCCGACCGCCACCCAGGAATTGGACGGGACAGAGGAAAATGCACTGCCGAGGTTGACGACCGTCAACCGGTCGGACGGACCGAGCTTTTTGCCTCATCTCGTAAGCCATCAGGACGCCGCCGAGACCGGCGCCCGAGGCCGACTACGTGCGACATGGAAGCCTCCGTTGAAGCAAACCGCCGCCCCTGAAAGCGCGGCACGAAACAGCAAAAAATCGCATGACGGTTAGGCCGATGCCTTCCGTCTGCCTTGATCCGCGTCAACTCCGGCGCCTGCCGCGACGGCCGCCTTGGCGCCGTCGTTCTTCGCCTTCACCGGGATCATCAGGTAGCGGACGCCGTTGTTTTCGGCCGCAGGGAATCGCCCGGCCCGGATGTTGACCTGAATGGATGGGAGCAGAAGGCGGGGCGCGGCGAGCGTCTGGTCCCTCTCCATCCGCATGGCGACGAAGTCGCCCTCGCTGACGCCGTCCCTCACATGGACGCTCGTCTCGCGCTCCGCCCGTACTGTCGTTTCCCAGGCGTAGGTGTCGCGCCCTGGCGCCTTGTAGTCGTGGCAGATGAAGAGTCGCGTCTCAGACGGCAGGCTGAGTAGACGGCGGATCGAGCGGTAGAGCTTGTGGGCGTCGCCGCCGGGGAAATCGGCGCGCGCCGTGCCGTAGTCCGGCATGAACAGCGTGTCGCCGACGAAGACCGCGTCGCCGATCTTGTAGCTGATGTCGGCCGGCGTGTGGCCAGGCGTGTAGAGAACCTCGACGGTCAGTCCGCCGACCCAGAGCGTCTCGCCGTCGGTGAACAGCTTGTCAAAATCGCGACCGTCGGTTTGGAGGTCGGTGGCGTTGAAAACCGGACGGAAGATCCGCTGTACGTCCTTGATGTGCTCGCCGATGCCGATCCGCGCGCCGGTCTTTGCCTTGATGTACGGCGCTCCGGAAAGGTGGTCGGCGTGGGCATGGGTCTCGAGCACCCATTCGAGGGTGATGCTGGCGTCCGTTGCCGCCTGGAGGATCGTCTCGACGGACCGGATGTCGACTTCGCCGGCGTCCGGGTTGTAGTCGAGCACCGGATCAATGACCGCGCCGCGTTTGGTCTCATTGTCCCACACCAGATAGCTGACGGTGTTGGTCGGCTCGTCGAAAAAGGCCCGGATTTCGGGAGATTTCTGGTTCGGCATGATCGCCTCCTTGCGCTTTCGATCTATCTCCACATATTAGCGAACTCTAATTTAGCAAGGCCTCATATAGGGGCGGATCGAAATCATGCAGGCTAACGCAATATCCGAGCTGGAAGCCCACGTTGACGAGGCGGCGGCCTTCCTGAAGCTGCTGGCCAACGAGCACCGGCTGCTGATCCTCTGCCAGCTGGTCAGCAACCGCGAGATGAGCGTCAACGACCTCGCCAGTGCGGTCGACCTCAGCCAGTCGGCGCTGTCGCAGCATCTGGGTCGCCTGCGCGAAGACGCTCTCGTCGCCTTCCGGCGCGAGGCACAGACGCTGCGCTACCGGATCGCGGACCCGCGGACGGTGAAGCTGCTCACCACGCTGAAACAGATCTTCTGCGCCTGACCGTCGGGCCTCTCCACCCAACACACAAACCCACGAAGGAGTTACGAGGATGGCAAGAATGTTGAAAGGCGTCGACGCCCGTGGCGCGGCGAAGCTGATGAAGGACGGCGCGCTGATGGTGGACGTCCGCGAGCCCGGCGAATATGCCCGCGGGCACATCCCCGGTTCGCAGAACGTCGCGCTCAGCCGCTTCAACCTCGCCCAGCTGCCGCTCGGCGAAGGCCAGGCGGTCGTGTTCTTCTGCGCCAGTGGCAATCGCACCACTGTCAATGCCGCGCGCCTTGCGGCGAAGGCCGGCTCCGCCGATTCCTACGTTCTACAGGGCGGCATCTCGGCCTGGGGCCGCGAAGGGCTGCCGGTTGAATCGGGAAGCCAGGGCGAGGGCGGCAAGCAGCGCGGCTTCTTTGCCCGCATGTTCGGATAGTGGGCCCGCTACAGCATGCCCTCGCGCTCGTTTCGGGCGCGGGGGTCGGCCTGGCCCTTGGCCTTGTCGGCGGCGGTGGTTCGATCCTCGCCGTCCCCCTGCTCTTCTACGTAGTCGGCGTCGGCTCGCCGCATCAAGCCATCGGGACGAGTGCGGTGGCGGTCGCCGCCAGCGCCGCCTTCGGACTTTTAGGCCACGCCCGCGCCCAGACGGTGAAGTGGCCTTGCGCCCTCACCTTCGCCGGCTCCGGTGTGGTCGGCGCAGCGCTCGGCGCGACGTTCGGCAAGAACGTCGACGGCGGCAAGCTCCTCGCCCTCTTCGGCCTCCTCATGATTGCCGTCGGCCTCTCCATGCTGCGCCCGCGCCCGCGCGGCAGCGATCCCGATGTCCGCCTGACCAGCGCCAATGCGTGGCGCCTGCTCCCGCTTCTCGGCGGGACCGGTCTCGTGGTCGGCTTCGCCTCCGGCTTCTTCGGCATCGGCGGCGGATTCCTGATCGTCCCCGGCCTCATCGGCGCGACCGCCATGCCGATCCTCAACGCCATCGGCTCGTCGCTGGTGTCGGTAACGGCCTTTGGCCTCACGACTGCCGCAAGCTACGCCGCGTCGGGCCTGATCGACTGGCGGATCGCCGCGCTGTTCATCGCTGGCGGTCTCGCCGGCAGCTTGGCCGGTGTTCGTCTCTCGCGGCACCTCGCCGGGCGCGGGGAGCTCCTGTCGCGCGTCTTCGCGGCTATCGTGATCGCGGCGGGTATCTACGTCGCCGCGCGGGGCATCGTAGCGTGGTTCGCCTAGGCCCGGCTGCCGAGGTTGTTGTCGGGCCATAGACGTCCTCGATCGGTTGAATGAACTACAAGACGCCATCCCGGGCGCAACCAGACCAAGGTGAAGGTGGGTGGCGAGAGTATTGGCTTCGCTGGGAGGCAATATCAAAGCGCCGAGTTCAGTCGAGCGCGTTTTGGTCATAGCCTTGGGAAAGGCGCGCCGTTCATCGGCGGCAGGAGGTCTCGGATGATGGAAGATTGGCTGGCGCTGGTAGGCAAGATGAACGGCGGCATCCGCGAATTGAGGCAGGCTGAACCAGACGTCATGAAGGCGTTTAGCGAAATGTCTCGATCAGCGCACGGGGGAAATGCCCTCGACGACGTTACGAAGGAGCTGGTCGCGCTCGCAATCAGCGTTGCCATCCGCTGCGCACCTTGCATCGCGTACCATGCAGAGGGCGCGGTAAAGCACGGAGCCTCTCGCGAGGCCGTCGCTGAGACCTTGGCGTTGAGCATCTACATGGGCGCTGGACCATCGGTCATGTACGCGGCCAAGGCGCTCGAAGCCGTCGATCAATTTTTGAAAGCACGGGACAGCGCATAAACCGGCATTCCGCGTAGTCAGACCGGGTGGATTGGGTTGGGGACCAAGCTAGGCGAATTGCAAGCTGCACCAAGTGCCAGAGAGGATGTGCGCGATGGAGAAGAGGCCTCACGGCCGTGGGAGAAGCGGGGGTCATCCGCCTCTACGTGAAGGTCGAGTTCGCGATTGCCGGCGCGTTCTAGACGAGCACGACGCGCCGGCTCCTCAGATCGGCAGAATGATACAGGCGCGCAGGCCACCTGCCGGCCGGTTGGTGAGCGTGAGTCGACCGCCATGGGCTTGGACCACGGTGAGCGCGATCGCCAATCCAAGGCCGATTCCGCCGGTTTCGCGACTGCGCGACTCTTCCACGCGGTAGAATGGCTGAAACACCCGGACCAACTCGTCTTCGGGAATTCCCGGCCCCTCGTCGTCGATTGCGATCTCGATCGCTTGCGGTGTCGTATAGAGCGTCGCCTGCGCACGCTTGCCGTATTTGACCGCGTTATCGAGGAGATTGGTGAGTGCGCGCTTCAAGGCGCCCGGCCGGCATTCGTAGATCGCAGGCTCGGCCAGCTGCATGGCGACGGGAAGGCCAGCGTCGGCCATGTCGTCCACGATGCTGGCCACCAAAGCCGTGAGATCTGTCCGACGCCGCGGCTCCGCCGCCATCTCGTCGCGGGCAAAAGCGAGGGTTGCCGTG